>DATAIA010000570.1:0-2152 GCA_036262895.1 Xanthobacteraceae bacterium | reverse complement strand
CGCGGCGGCGGGCGCATCGACTCCAATCCATCCAGCGCGGTCGCCGAGATCGTCGTGCGCACCATATAGCGCGCTTCATGCGCCGGCCACGGCCGGCCGCGATGCATGGTGGCGCGGTTGTCCCACATCACCACATCCCCGCGGCGCCATTGGTGCAGATAGCTGGTGCCCGGAGCAGTTGCAAAATCCATCAACTCGTCGATCAGCTTCTTTCCGTCAGCCGCTTGCATGCCTTCGACCGCATACGCATGGGACGCGAGATAGATCGCGCCGCGGCCGTTGACAGGATTTTTCCATACCATGCGCCAGCATTGCGGCGGCAACGCCGCCCGTTCCTCGGGGCTGGCAAGGTCCGGTGCGATCTGGCTGCGCGAATGCGCGTAATCGTGCCAGGCAAAGGAGCGCTCGATTTTACTGCGCAGGGCGGGATCGAGACGCTCAAAGGCGAGCCGGGTAGAGACGTATTCGGTTTCCCCGCCGCGAGCGGGGATAATGCGCGCGGACAGGATAGATGTCAGCGCCGGCACGCTTTTGAACGACGAGTCGGTGTGCCAAAGCTGGTTGGCCTTGCTGCGAAGCGACAGCCGGTGATCCGGCGGGACGACCTTGCCGTCGGGGCCGATGGTGCTGAGGATTACAAAGTGCGAGCCGGTGCCCTGCGAGCCGACCTTCGTCACTTCCGGCGGGCCGAAGCGTCGTGAAAATGCAAGCTGAACTTCGTCGGTCACCTCCTGGTCCCGGAAAACCAGAACGGAATATTCCTCGAATGCGGCGCGCACGGCGGAATAAACGTCATCATTCGCGGCGACATCGGCAAGCGTCACGCCGCGCAACTCGGCACCAAAGCCCGGCCCGGACGGAACGATGTCCATCGGCAATCCTCCTTTTATTATTGTGGCCCGAGGTTAGGACAAATTGCCGGGTGCGGCAACGATGGGTCGCGCGGGAATGCGCAAGCGTGCTGTAAATATCCGCGACGTCATTGTGTACAGTGCAGCCTCATCGCCGGTCTTCATCCCTCCCACTTGTGGGGAGGGAGGGCACATCGTGAGCTAAGCGAACGATGTGCCGGGTGGGGGCTGTCTCCGTCTATGCGCAATCGCGCTCATCGGGCTTCTTTTCGATCGCGGATGCCGCTGTCGAATTTGGCTTTCGTCGGCCGCATAAGAAAGCGAGATGCGGTCAGCCCACCAGCAACAGTCCATTTCGATTGACAGGCCCGATAATCGGCATTGTAGTTCCAGGATTGAAAGTTGTTCCTCGATTGCAAATTCACCGAGCTCTTTGTCTCCAACCAGCGGAGAAACATCATGCCCGACATGAATCGACGCGATGCTTTGAAAATATCCGCGAGTTTTGCGATGGCTGCCGCGGCTGGAGGATTTTCCTGCGTTGAGTTGGCCAGGGCGGCGGCGCCGATCGAGGTGCCGACCATCGACAAGCTCAGCGTTCGCGTACTGGTCGACAGTGCGAGCGATATCTTCTTCAAGCCGCAGGAAGTGAACGGAGTAAAGACCGAACCTGGCCGTCCGTCGAATGCAACTCGTCCGCTTCACAGTGAATGGGGGCTGTCGTTGCTGCTGGAGCCGCAACGCGGCAATGAGAAGCGCACGTTTCTGCTGGACTTCGGATGGACGCCGGAGACCATCAACGGAAATATGGATCAATTGAAAGTCGATCCGTCAAAGATCGACACGCTCATCATGAGTCACGGTCATTTCGACCATTGGGGCGGATTGCTCGGATTCCTGGAGAGGCATCGCAAGGACCTGCCCGCAGACATGACGATGTATGCCGGGGGCGAGGACAATTTCTGTCAGCGTTACGTCCGCGCCGGTCAGACCGAATTGAGCGATTTCGGAATGCTCGATCGCCGCGATCTCGCAAAGCAGAACGTCAAGGTCGTGTTATGCGAGTCCCCGGTCGTCATCGGCGGCCAAGCGTTCACGACCGGCAAGATCAAGCGCAGCAGCATTGAAAAGGTGCTTCCAAACACACTGGTGGAGTTCAAGCTCAAGGACGGCGCCGGATGCAATGCCAGCCATTACCTGCCTGCGGAGATGGAAGGCAAGATCGTGCCGGACGAGCACATCCATGAGCACGCCACGTGTTTCAATTTGAAGGACAAGGGTCTCATTGTCATCAGCTCGTG
>DATAIA010000569.1:0-2740 GCA_036262895.1 Xanthobacteraceae bacterium | reverse complement strand
CTGGCGGTAGTGGGTCGTGACGTAGTCCTCGGTTCGGGTCTGTCTCATTTCTGAGCCACCTGCGTTTGGAGTACGGCGATTTGTCTTTGGGTGGCGTGGTTCTGATCGGAGGCTGCCGTCCCGGCCAGAATGATCAGAAAGGCCAGAGTGCAAAACCAGATCAAGTTGCAGAACCAGAGAAGGCTTGTTCCGTTCATTCGTAGTCCACTTCCTCCGCGTCCCAGAGCAGCGCCGCCAGCACCACACCAGACCACACGAACGTCACCACCAGCCCCGAGAGAGCGTCGTAAGTTTTCCCTACAGCGATCCCCAAGAGGAACGGAGAACTCACCCAGGCGATGTCACAGAGTCGCTTCATCGGCCTTTCCCCTTCCGCAAAGCGCCTAACTCAATCGGAGGCTGATCTATTCCGTCCAACGCGAGCAATTCTCGAATGAGGTCATGACGGCGCTGCACGACAACCATCTCGCGCTCAACTAACGCGATATCGGCCTCGATGCCCTCGCATTCGTCCACAAGCGCGACCAATGCGGCATAAACAGGAGCAATCAGCTCGTTCACCATTCCCGTCGCTCCTCGCGCAGTTCCTCGCGCCATTCATCCAGTTGTTCGTCGCGCTCATCGTCCTCCATGCATTGCCCTTCGCAGTCCTCAGAGCGGCAGTCCGGGTGATGCTCCTGAGCGTCCAGGTGCCGCGACAGGAGTACGTCTGCGTGTCGGTCAAACATGCTCATGCTGTCCTCGCCCCGTTCATCTGGCTCCAGCCACTTTGATTGACCACCATCAGACACCGGGTGCAGTAGAAGTACGCGACGTACCAAATCTTCTGCCCGCTGACATCCTTCCTATCCTCCTCCCAGGTCTGAGGGCGGAAGTCATGCGGCTGATCTCCCCAACACCCGTCTCCATGAAGTCCCGGAGCCATTAGTTCTCTCCCTTCGCCGCAGCTACTGCAGCACGCAACATGCAGAACGCACAGCCACAATCCGGCGTGCATTCGACCATCGCCTCGCGTTCGTAGTCGATCACCGCTTCTGCCGCTTCCAACAGTTGTGGGGCGGCTGCGATCAAAGCGTTCTGTCGCCGTGAGCGTTCCTGAGTGCGCTGGAAGAACGCAGTGACCTCCACTACCTCAGCTTCGGTTAGTCCAGCAGCAACCCAGTGATTCGTGAACTCAGTCATTGTCGGAGCCACTCTCGTTCTGGCTCAGGTGCCTCGTGTTGCTCACGCAGCATCTCCTTGAGCCGGCGCTCCTCTCGCTCCCAGTCGATCACGTCCGCTACAGCCCGCGCCTGGGACAGCATCAGTTCCGCGTAGTACTCAGCCCCGAACACCTTGCGAAACTCTGAGATGCGGCACACCAGGTCTGCCTTGGACCACTCGGCGTCCTCTTGGTACGGGGCGTGGCCCATCAGGGCAGCGATCTCGTCGGGGTGGGTGACGCTACTCACGGAACACCGCTGGAACTTCCATGCCGGCCAGTTCGCGCTCGGCAATCTCGACTGCCTCACCCCACGTCTTGGCGATGAAGGTCAGGTCTTCAGGCTCGTCCTCTTCTGTAACGTCCTTCGCAGGCATGCCCATCATGGCCAGGAAGGGGGAGCTGTACGGGCGGTCAGGCTCGGGCTTGACAATATACCCGTTCGACACCCGGAAAATCGTGATCTTGTTCATCGTGTTATCCTTCGTTTCGGTTCTGTTCTTTGTGCCCCGCCTTCGGATGCCAGGTCCGTAGCGGGGCACTTCCCTTTCTGGTTCAGTGGGCGGCGAACTCCCGAGTCAGCTCCCGTAAACGGCGAGCAACCCTGGGGTCGGCCTGCACCTGGTCGTATGTCGGGCGTCGAGGGCGTCCTTTGTTGCCCCTGGCTCCGATCTCTTTCATGTGCGCTCGGCTGTGGCTCAGCCCTCCGAGCTGGTTGCGGTCACGCTTCGTCATGTGAGTGCCACGCCTTCGTGCCCGTGTACAAATTGCTGGCGAGTAGCCCAATCCCAACGGTCCAATGCCCGTCGTGGCAGAGTTGCCCCGCCGCGAAACCAGCGATGACGTTCATCGCGTACCCGAAAAACAGAATCACTTCTTCACCGCCTTGGGCTTCGTGTAGATGCGCGGTGGCTTCTCGCCGGCCGCTATCCGCATCACGTCCTCCCATGCCTGCGTCCACACGTCGTTCATCCGGCATCGCTCAGCACGTCCGCCACGCGACCGCCGTGCATCTGGTAGAGCCGCATGAGCAGCTTTTCGCGGTCCATCAGCTCGTGGTGCCGCTCAACGTCCACGACCATCTGGCGTTGGTTGTCCTTGAGGTCTGCGCGGTTGGCTGCCATCAGGTCGGCCAGGGAGCGCAGCGCCTTGTCGGTGAGTGCGTCAGTCGTCATCGGGGATCGGCCTCAAAACTGGTCTGGCGGTGCGCGACTTTCGCGTACCATTGTTGGTTTTCCCGACACCTGTTGACGAAGAAAAACGCTTCTCCAGGACATTGCGGACGTAGGTGCCCACAGGCTCCTGTTCGTCTGCCGCCGCCTCGACGATAGCGGCCATCGTCTCGTTCGGGATTCGGATTCGCAAGGTCTGAGTCTTATCTGTTGCCATTGCGGGGTGGAGTGTAGGCATTGCCGACAGACGTGTCAACACCCGTGCCTACACTCTGTTGAATTTTCCTGTTTAGCTTGTGAATCGCATATGGCTAAGCGCGTCCGATACAAGAACGAACGGGTGGCGGCGCTCCTCACCCGCGCCCTG
>DATAIA010000568.1:0-8331 GCA_036262895.1 Xanthobacteraceae bacterium | reverse complement strand
CTCGACTTCGTTCATCGTGTCGCGCGCGAGTTTTTCGGAATTGGTGAGCAAAATGGCCGGTGACGTCGGGCCATGCTCGGCCTGCCCCAGCAAATCGGTCGCGCACATTTCCGCGTCAACACTATCGTCGGCAATGACGAGCGTTTCGGTCGGCCCTGCCAGCAGGTCGATACCGACCCGGCCAAACAACTGGCGCTTCGCTTCCGCGACGTAAGCGTTCCCAGGCCCAACGATCATATCGACCGGTGCAATTGTGTCGGTGCCGAGGCCCATCGCGGCAACCGCCTGCACGCCGCCCAGCACGTAAATTTCATCGGCACCGCCAAAATGCATCGCGACAACAATCGCGGGATGCGGCCCGCCCTTGAACGGCGGCGCGCAGGCGATGATCCGCTTCACGCCGGCAACACGCGCGGTGACAACAGACATATGCGCGGACGCAACCATCGGATAGCGCCCGCCCGGTACATAACAGCCAATGCTGTTCACCGGGATGTTCTTGTGGCCGAGGATAACGCCGGGCAGCGTCTCGACTTCGATGTCGCGCATCGAAGCTTTCTGGTGTTCGGCAAACTTGCGCACCTGCGCCTGCGCGAAACGAATGTCGTCAAGATCGCGCTTGGAGACTTGCGCAATTGCGCGTTCAATCTCCGCATCGGTCAGCCGGAAACTTGTCGGCGACCATTGATCGAACTGCTGCGATAATTCGCGGATCGCCTGATCGCCGCGCGCTTCGACATCGGCGAGAATTTTCTCAACCGTTTCCCGAACTTTTGTATCGGCCTCTTTGATCGCACTGGCGTCAATGCCGCGTTTCAACTGGCGGGGCATGGGGAACTCCTGTCATCAACAACACGGGCCGCCCTCGTGCTTCGAGATGCGCCTATCGATCTGCCATCATTTTGGGATCGATTTTTTTTCGGCGCTCCTCAGCATGAGGCGGATTAGATCATCTATTATACTCTCGGCCCTCATCCTGAGGAGCCTCGCGAAGCGAGGCATCTCGAAGGATGAGTACTCGCGCACAACCCTACTTAATCGCCTGCGGGTTGATCGGCGAGCCCGTGCCGCCGGTGATGATCAGCGGCGGACCGCAGAAAAAGAACTCGTAGACTTTGTCGGCGGCACAATCGTCGGCAAGGTCTTTCAAATAAAACATTTCGCCCATGGTCAGGCCCATCGCCGGGATCACCACCCAATGCCAAGGCTGGTTGACCTCTTCGGTTTCATTCGGCCGCACTTCGACCCCCCAGGTATCCGAGCAGATCGCTGCGATTTCTTTTTCGTGAGACCAGTAGCAGTTCTCGAACTTGACACCCGGCGCATCGCCGCCGGCATATCCGCCCCACTGGCCGGTCTTCAGGCAGCGCTCCATCTGGCCGGTGCGCACAATGACGAAGTCACCGCGGCGGATCTCGACCTTTTGCGCTTTGGCGGTCGCATCGAGATCTTCATTGGAGATGCCATAACCGTCTTCCAGATGGTCGACCCCCTTGAAACGCGCGACATCCAGCAACACACCGCGCCCGATCATTTTATTCTTGGAATGCTCGATGCCGCATTTGGCAAGCCCCTTGGAATCGACGAGCTTCGCATCGAAACCGTTATACATTTTGCCGTTATAGAAAATGTGGCCGAGCGAATCCCAGTGCGTGGCCGACTGGATCGGCATGTAGATCGCGTCATCGGCATAATGCAGCGGCTTGGGATGATCCTGCTTGCCGGCAAGCGCGTCGGTTCCGGTTGCGAGCATCGTCAGGATCGGATTCCAGCGTCCGCCGAATAATCCGGTTTGCGGCCCACCGCGATCGAGCGGAATGCCGAGTGCGAAAGATTTTCCGCGTTTGACCAGCGATGCGGCATTTTTGATATCGTCGGCGGTGACGTGATTGAGCGTCCCGGTCTGATCTTCGCTGCCCCAGCGCCCCCAGTTCGACAGTTTCTTGGAGGCTTCTTCGATCGCCTTCTTGCCGACATTGATAGTCATTTCACTCTCCCTGAGATTTTATTTGTTTGCTTAGAATGCAACCTTGTCCGCACCTTTAAGTTCGAGGATGTCGCGCGCCTCGTCTGGCGAGGCGACTTCAAGACCCAATCCCTCCAGGATCTGCCGCACCATCTTGACCTGCTCGGCATTTGATTTGGCCAGTTTACCCTTGCCGATCCAAAGCGAGTCCTCAAGCCCGACGCGGACATTGCCGCCCATCGCTGCCGACATCGACGCAATCGCCATTTGATTGCGGCCGGCGCCCAGCACGGACCACTGATATTGGTCGCCGAACAGACGGTCGGCCGTGCGCTTCATGTGCATGACATCTTCCGGATGCACGCCGATGCCGCCGAGAATACCGAACACCGATTGAATGAACAGCGGCGGCTTGACGAGCCCGCGATCGAGGAAGTGCTTGAGATTATAAAGATGAGCGATGTCGTAACATTCGAATTCAAAGCGCGTGTTGTTATCGGCGCAAGTGCGCAGGATGTACTCGATGTCCTTAAATGAGTTGCGGAAAACGAGGTCGCGCGTGCTTTCCAGGAATTCGCGCTCCCACGGGAATTTGAATTCCTTGTAACGGTCGAGCAGGTGGTAGAGCCCGAAATTGATCGAGCCCATGTTGAGTGACGCGACCTCCGGCTTGAAGTGCGCGGCCGGCATCACCCGCTCTTCCACCTTCATGAACGGGCTGCCGCCCGACGTGATATTGATGACCGCCTTGGTTTGCTGCTTGAGCCGCGGCAGAAAGCGTCCGAATGCCTCGATGCTTTGGTCGGGCCGGCCGTTTTCCGGATTACGCGCGTGCAGATGCAGGATCGCAGCGCCCGCTTCCGCCGCGCCCAGCGCATCGGCAATGATCTCGTCCGGAGTGATCGGAAGATGCGGCGACATCGAGGGTGTGTGGATCGCTCCCGTGATCGCGCACGTAATAATGACCTTCCGCCCCTTTGCCATGACGCTCTCTCCCTGTTCCCGCGGCCAATGCCGCTGTCGTTATGACTTATTGGTAATCGAACTAGGGAAGCTTGACCACTGCGGCGGAGGCATTGCTGGCAGGAAGTAGAATGCTTTTGTCCCTCTCCCCGTTCTTAACGGGGAGAGGGTGGCGAGCATCGCAGATGCGAGCCGGGTGAGGGGCATCACTGATGTTGAAAAAGACAAAAAACTCAGGTTCCGCTTGCTATCAGCTCACCTTTGATAACGGCCAACACGCCGTCTTTATTAGTCAGCACATCGGAATTCCAAAATCGCAAGATCCGATAGCCCAATCTTTTTATGTATTCGTCCCTATAACGATCAGACAGACTGTCGGCATGCTGGCCGCCGTCGACCTCAATGATGAGCTTTCGCTCGCGGCACACAAAATCAGCAATATAGGGACCTACGGAAATCTGACGTGTGAATTTGAAACCACCGAGCCTGCGATCTCGAAGTGCCAGCCATAAAACCATTTCTGCGTTCGTGGAGTCCGCGCGAAGATGCCGCGCCCGCTTTCTCAGTCTTTCATCCGGCCCACGCATCGCTCTGCCCCTCACCCGCCTCGCTCACCAACGTTCGCTCGGCACCCTCTCCCCGCTTTGCGGGGCGAGGGAAGTAGCTCACGGCTGCCAGGGTGAAGGAACGTCCGATTGTTCCACCTCAGCCGCATCCGATTGCGTGATGACTTTGAGCAATTCGCGTAGCGCTTCGGTGACCCCGGCGCCTGATGCCGATGACAGCACGAGCGGCGTTTTCTTTGCGGCACGTTTGAGCCGCGCCGTTTGCTGCTTCAAATCCTCCGGCGATAGCGCGTCTGCTTTGGACAGCGCAACGATCTCCGGCTTTTCGCTCAAGCCATGTCCGTAGGATTCAAGTTCGGTGCGCACTGTTTTGTAGGCTTTGCCCGCGTGTTCGGTGGTGCCGTCAACCAGATGCAGCAGCACGCGACAGCGCTCGACATGCCCAAGGAAGCGATCGCCCAAGCCAGCGCCCTCGTGCGCACCTTCAATCAATCCCGGAATATCGGCGAGCACGAATTCGCGGGCATCGACGCGCACGACGCCGAGCTGCGGATGCAACGTGGTGAAGGGGTAATCCGCGATCTTGGGCTTCGCCGCACTGACTGCGGCCAGAAACGTTGACTTGCCCGCATTCGGCAATCCGACGAGACCCGCATCGGCAATCAGTTTCAATCGCAGCCGCACCCAACGTTCTTCGCCGAGAAGGCCGGGATTGGCGTGACGCGGCGCGCGATTGGTCGATGATTTGAAATGCGCGTTGCCGAATCCGCCATTGCCGCCTTTGGCAAGCGTGATGCGATCGCCAACTTCAACGAGATCGGCCAGCAAGGTCTCGCCGTCTTCATCAAACACTTGGGTGCCTGCCGGAACCTTCAGCAGAATGTCGTTGCCGTTCGCGCCGGCGCGATCCTTGCCCATGCCGTTGCCGCCGCGCTCAGCCTTGAAGTGCTGCTGATAGCGATAGTCGATCAACGTATTGAGACCGTTGACCGCTTCAACGACGACATCGCCGCCGCGCCCGCCATTGCCGCCATTCGGTCCGCCGAACTCGATGAACTTCTCGCGGCGAAACGACACGCAGCCGTTTCCGCCGTCACCGGAGCGGATGTAAACTTTGGCTTCATCAAGAAATTTCATCGGTGTCCTTTGTGACCCCGCTTGCCTCGTACAACAACTCTTTCCACGCTAGATGCGAAAGCGGAAAGAATTATCAACGGGCGTGGTGAATCTGGATGTTTCCCTCTCCCCCTTTGAGAACGGGACAAGGAAACTTCTTTTCCCTCCCCCGCTCTTGCGAGGGGAGGGTGGCGAGCGAAGCGAGCCGGGTGGGGGCATATCTCGGAACACCCCCCACCCCGACGCCTCGCTTACGCTCGACGCCGACCCTCCCCGCCACTTCGTGGGGGGAGGGATAAAGAGAAGCAGCCTTTCAAATACTCGTCCCCGCGGGCCCCTCAGAATGGAGACTGAGGTTCACGCCACCCGGCGCATTTCGCCCCAGCTTTTGAGCGACGACCAGATACTGCGCTCGAGGCGAAAGCGGTCGATCGGCGCGGAGCTCGATAGCGCGCGGATGCGATAGAGACCGACCGCCACCCACTGGAAGCCGCATTTTTCCAGGACGCGGCGCGAGGCGGGATTGGTCACGCGCGCACCTGCATGCAGCGTGTCGAAGCCCAATTCGCCGAACGCATAATCGATCACGGCGCGCGCGGCTTCGGTGGCAAAGCCGCGGCCCCAATAGGCATGACCGAGCCAATAGCCGAGCTCGGCATTGTCGGCGTCAGATGTCATCAGGCCGCATGCGCCGATCACGGTGCCGTCGGCCAGCGTAATCAGAAACGCCGTTTCCGCGCCCGGTTTGTTGGTCGCGGTGATAAAACTTACGGCGTCATCAATTTTATAGGGATGCGGAATACGCGCGGTGTTCTCCGCAATACGACGATCGTTCGCGAGCGCCGCTACCGCTTTGGCGTCCTCGAGGCGCGGCGCACGCAATACAAGCCGCTTAGTCTCGAGGACGGGGATACTGCCTTCGCGAAAGCTTTCGGGTAGTTCTTGCAGCAACGTCATGGCACGGGCTCCTTTGGTTAAAGTTAAAGGGGGAGCCGGCATCCCGTCTCCCCCTTGAACTTGGAGCCCATTTGGGCCCGCCGGTGGATCTGGATGCCGGCGGGACCTTCAGGTGTATCCGCCGTTTATTCTGCCGCGACCGCCATCGGAATAACCGATACGTAAGTGCGGCCTTTCGTTTTGGTACGGAACTCTACTTTTCCATCAGTCAGCGCGAACAACGTATGGTCCTTCCCCATCCCGACATTTTGGCCGGGATGCCAGGTGGTGCCGCGTTGACGCGCAATGATGTTGCCGGCAATGACCGCTTGGCCGCCGTATGCCTTCACGCCGAGGCGCCGGCCCGCTGAGTCGCGACCGTTGCGGGATGAGCCGCCTGCCTTTTTGTGAGCCATCGTTCGTCTCCGTGTTCTCTTAAACTCTTACCCTGATTCCCGAAGGGAATCGATTACTTCTTCGGTTTCGCCGGCGCTTTAGCAGGCTTCTTGGCCGGCGCCTTTTCTTTGGCAGCCGCCTTGGTCTTCGCGGCAGCCTTTTTCGGCTTCGCGGCCTTTTCTTCAGCCCCCGCCTCCGCAGCCAGCTTCGGCTCGGCCTTCGGCCGCGCGGTCTTATTGGGCTTCTTGCCGTCGGTCAGGATCTCGGTGATCCGGACCAGGGAGAATTCCTGGCGATGGCCGCGCTTGCGCTTCGAATTCTTGCGCCGGCGCTTTTTGAAAGCGATCACCGTGCCGTGCCGGCCCTGTTTGACGATCTCGCCGGCAACGGTCGCGCCCGCAACAGTGGGAACTCCGAGCACGGTCTGCTCACCGCCGACCAGCAGCACTTCGTTAAATTCGACGATATCGCCTTCTTCGCCGGCGACCCTGTCGATCGTAATCATGTCCTCGGCGGCAACCCGATACTGCTTACCGCCGGTCTTAATGACTGCGAACATCGTTCTTGTCCTCGTGTTCGACCATGGCGCTCGGACGGATGTCCGGGGCCAGCTTTTTCCAGTCGTGACCTGGTTTAATTTGTCTTTGCGCCTGAGCACCTTAAGGGGCAAGGGGCGCAAAACGAATGGCGCGGAAAAACCGCGCCAAGCGGCGGCACTATAGGGATGGGGGCCGAAAGATCAAGGTAAAATACCTGATTTTTGGGCTTTTTGGCCCCCTTCCTCCCCCAAACGGAGGTCGGGTGGGGGCCGTTTTTCCCTCTTCCCATTTTAAGGGAGAAGGACGCCGAAGACACCGGTTAAGGGGCATTTTCGGCAAAAATGGCCGGAAACACCCCCTTTTCTTTAACTCCCCCCATGCGGGGGGCCAACGCACGCGCTGACCAAGTGGGAGTAGTTCTCTTTATCCCTCCCCCGCTTGCGGGGGAGGGCAGACCTTCGCGCAGCGAAGGTCGGGTGGGCCCTTCTCTTCCCTCGCCCCGCCCTTGCGGGGAGAGGGTGGCACCGAAGGTGCCGGGTAAGGGGCGATCTCATGAGGGGCAATCGTCGTTAGTCCCGTTTCTTTTCCGTCCACCGCCTTGTCTCACCCCAGCCCCTTGGCTATGACTGCCGCACCACCCAAGACGATCCATTTCTTGGTTTGATTCTTGGCCCCGCGGAGAGGTGGCTGAGTGGTTGAAAGCACCGCACTCGAAATGCGGCATACGGGCAACCGTATCGGGGGTTCGAATCCCTCCCTCTCCGCCAGTATCTTGCACGCGTTCATCACTTCCACTCAATCGAGGCGCACGCCCATGAAGTGTGTTCGAATAGGAGTGCTGATCCTGCTGTGCTCCGCTTATGCAGCCGCAGCAGGGCAAGACCATTTGAGCTTCGAAGACCGCTCGATAGCGAGCCGGCCTGGCCCGCAATGGTGCAAGGACGCCGAACGCATCAAAGCCGACCCACTCGTCGAGCCCGCATTCAAACAAAAATTCATCGAAGCCGCGCGCAAGAACGGTTGCTATGGCCCGGTTGAACGCCGGTCGGCAAAGAGCCTCTATAAAGGCTGGTGTGCGGAGGCGATGAGTTTCCTGAACGATCCAAAAACATCACGTTTTGAGAAGCTCGCGATTTTGAAGACGATGAACAGTCGCGGGTGTTTGGATCCATTGCCGAGCCCTGCGAAGCTAAGTCCCGCGAAGCCACCCTGCGACGCCAGACACTGCATTTGATCGGCGTGGTGTTCCTTTTGACCATCGGAGCTGGAGGCTAGAGCGCTGATGCGATGCGCTTTCTGCGCGATCCAGGCCAATCTCGGCGCTTCATCCAATTAATATCCTGACGAACTTCCCTTCAAACTGCTTTACACTGCTTTCTTATGACAATTGCGATGATCGTAAAAAGACGAATTTTCAGCAGACTGGAAAGTTAGTCTGAAAATTTTCTAACAAGTAGGCCTTACTCAAACTGACTCTCTTGTGGCTCGATTACTGGAACACACACACACTAAATTAGTGCCTTAGAATAAGGACATGCGCTGATGGCTGAAATCGTCTATATTTTGATCAATGAAGCAATGCCCGGCCTTATAAAAATTGGCCGCACCAATCAAGATTTGGCAGCTAGAATCAAGGGACTCTATCAAACTGGAGTCCCCCTCCCTTTTGAACTTTTCTTCGCTTGTGAAGTTCACAGTTCAGCGGATGTGGAAGGCAAACTTCATGAAGCGTTCGGCGATCATCGCGTCAGCAAAAACCGCGAGTTTTTCCGGCTCGCTCCTGAACGCGCTAAAGCCGCGCTTTCCCTTGCAATGATCAAGCAGATTCGTTTAGGCGACGAAATTTTCG
>DATAIA010000567.1:0-2482 GCA_036262895.1 Xanthobacteraceae bacterium | reverse complement strand
GGATACCGGGAAAATCTATTTCACCCACGTGTCCTGCAAACTGCTCGATTCCGGCCTGTGCGCCTGCAAGGATTATGCGAACCGTTCCGACAAGGTTCCCGATTGCGTCCGCCTGACGCCCGACAACGTCCGCACCCTGAACTGGCTGCCGCCGAGCTGCGGCTACAAACTGGTCGCTGAAGGCCGCGATCTCTACTGGTGGCATCCGCTGATTTCAGGCGATCCCAACACCGTGCATGAAGCCGGCGTTTCCGTGCAAGGGCGGGTGTTCGGCACCGAGGACGAGATCCCGGACGAGGAGCTCGAAGATCATATCGTGCAATGGCCGGGGCAATTGCCGAAGCGCGCGCGGCTGAAGAAGCGGCCGAAGGCGTCAGACGGTTCATAGTCGGCAAGTTCACAACACGTGGTTCGAAGTCCCCCGTTGGGAGCTTGAATCTCAAGTGGCGCCGCAAGGGGAAGTCGCGGCGCTCGCCGTTGGCTTCTCAAGGGTAGCCAGACAAAATCACCATTTTATTGTACAATCCAGCATGACGGTCGAACTCATCTTGCTGGCTGCGAGCATCATTTTTGGCATCGTGCACATCACTGTCGTGTCGCACTTGCAAAGCGTTCAACGCGGGTATCGGTGGACTGCGAGCTCGCGAGAGCGAGAGGTTGCACCGCTCGTCGGATTAGCAGGAAGGGTTGAACGAGCACTCCGAAATTATTTGGAAACGTTTCCGTTCTTCGCTGCAGCAATTCTCGCTGTCTCAGTGGCGAATGCGCACAGTTGGCTCACGGTGTGGGGAGCCCATTGTTACTTTTGGGGTCGCGTCGCCTATGCGATTCTGTACGCTGCAGATCTACCGTTAGCCCGTTCGCTTGTTTGGAATATTCCGACGGTCGGGATACTCATGATCGTTATTGGGTCGTTCACGAGGTGACCGGGTTGGAAGATTCCAATGAGACTGCGATCGCCGTCTCATGTCGGTCTCAAAGGCTAAGCCGCGGTTCGATGTACGCATTCAATGAAGAGCCGTGAAGCGGGAGTTAGCGTTCGATTTCTCAGGGTTACGATTCCTACCGGCCGACGTTGCGAAGCGAGCCTGATCGGAAGAATTTTGAGCGCATGATCGAGCGCATTGAAGCGAAGAATAGAACCAGGAAGCATCGTCACGAATTTCGAAGATGCGGCAAGATGGCAACATAGATGCATTGAGAGTGTCGTTATAGGCGCGCGAGGCGGCACCGCGCCGCCAGCCCGAAACAGTTCACCGGCAAGCAGGCCGGGCATCGTATCGTCCGGCGGCAAGACCCACTGCTCCCTTACAAGATCGGAAAGTGCAAGTTTGCGAGATCGGGCCCATTTGCTCTGGCGGCCAACCACCACGACCACCTGGTCGTGATAGATGATCTTCGCTTCAAGATCGGATTCGTCAAATGGATCGGGGATGCGCCCGATCAAAATGTCGATGTTGCGCTCCCGCAGATCGCGATAGTGCACGGTGTTCATAACGGCTTGTGCAATATTGATGCGGATGCCGGGCTGCTCACGAGAAAAGCGTTCGAGCACTGCGGGTAAAAGACCGGCCGCGACGCTTTCGGTGCTGGCGATGTGCAACTCTCCAACAGTCGGATCGGCAAGGAAGGCCAACTCTTCAATGCCGAGCTTGAGTTCGTCGAAGATGGCCTGGCCGCGCGCTACCAGCGCTCGACCATAAGCAGTTGGTTGGACGCCGCTGCGGCCGCGGTCAAGCAAACGCAATCCGAACGTATGCTCCATGTCTGCAATCGCCTTCGACACCGCGGGTTGGGAAATCGCCAGCTGTGCCGCGGCTTTCGCCATGCTTCGCTGCTGCACGACCACCAGCAGGATATGCAGGTCCCGCAGCTTGAGCCGGCTTCCAATGCGATCGACCCATTGCATGGCGGAGCCTTATCGAAATGGTTATGAAACCCTCAAGTATCAGAATTGGACAGATATGTCTGCTCCGGCGCATGTTCATGCGGCAAGCGAATGGGTGGAGGTTCTCCATGCCTGTTTTGAGCTGGATTTTGCGTTTTGCTATCCTCTTGAGCGCTTTGTTGACCTGCACGGTCGCCTATACCGACAGCTATCCATCCAGGGCGGTCAAAATCATCGTGCCTTTCCCGGCGGGCGGCCCGTCGGATTTCACCGCGCGTCTCCTGGCAGACAGGCTGGCTGCAAGTCTGAAACAGCCCTTCATCGTTGAAAACCGGCCCGGCGCTTCCGGCAACGTCGGGACGGACGCCGTCGCAAAGGCGGAGCCGGATGGCTATACGCTGATGCTCGTCCCCGAGACGCCGCTGACGGTCAATCCTGGTTTGTATTCCAAGCTTGCGTTCGATCCCGCAAAGGATTTTGCGGCGATCTCAATCCCCGCGAGCTTCTCACTAATGCTGGTGGTGCACCCTTCTGTTCCCGTCACGTCGGTGGCGGAGTTCGTCGCCTACGCCAAGAGCCTCAAAGACAAGCCGC
>DATAIA010000566.1:0-10007 GCA_036262895.1 Xanthobacteraceae bacterium | reverse complement strand
ATCGCTGCAATTTGCCAATTTTGATGGACTTAGATTGTGCAGCCAACTGCGCTCGCTGGAGCGCACCCGAAATGTGCCGCTTCTGGGGCTGATTGATTCGGACAGTGATAGCCGCGTTCTACGTGGTCTTGAAATCGGTGTTTCCGACTATTTGGTTCTGCCGTTCGATGCGTATGAGGTGCGCGCGCGCGTGCAAACGCAGATTCGAAAGAAACGCTATGGAATGCTACTACGAGAGAGCGCGCCATCGCCGACGGAAACCATTGTAACCGACGGTCTGACCAAGCTTTATAACCGCCGGTATATGGAGAGCCATCTGGCGACGTTGGTTGAACATGCTGTTTCGCGCGGAAAGCCGCTTTCGATACTGATGCTCGATATCGATTATTTCGGATCGATCAACGATTCATATGGCGATGATGCCGGGGACGATACGCTACGCGAATTTGCGGAGCGGCTGCGAAAGTCAACCCGCGGCATCGATCTTCTATGCCGCTACGGCGGGGAAGAATTCGTAGCCGTCTTACCAGAAACCGACATGGCGATGGCTACAGTGCTTGCCGAGCGTATTCGGCGTTCGATCGGTGCTGAAGCGTTTACAGTCCCGCATGGCGGAAAGCCGATCGAGCTTACGACGTCCATTGGGCTTGCCTGCTTTATGACCGATGACACGGCTGAGAGTCTTCTTGAGCGGGCCCGTCAGGCGGTGGATCGCGCCAAGCGCGACGGCTGCAATCGCGTGGTTGCCGATGCGGCATAAAAATCGCCTTTATTGTTGAAATGAAAAGCTCGCATCGTAAGCCGGCAGTATTTCTCGACCGGGACGGCGTTCTCAATCACGATGATGGCTACATCGGGACACGGGATCGTTTCCGTTGGATCGATGGCGCAATTGCAGCGGTGCAACGCCTCAATGCACTAGATTACTATGTTTTCGTTATCACCAATCAATCCGGTGTCGCGCGTGGTCTTTTCACGGAGTCCGATGTTGAAAGCCTGCATGATTGGATGATCGGGCAAATCCAGGCGCAAGGCGCGCGTATTGATGACATCCGCTTTTGCCCCTTTCACCCCGAGGGGACGATTGAAGCCTTTCGCCGCAGTTCCGATTGGCGAAAGCCTGGAGCCGGGATGATCCTTGATCTGATGTCGCATTGGCCGGTTGACCCGGCCCGGAGCTTTCTGATCGGCGATAAGGACAGCGATCTTGAAGCCGCGCGGCGGGCGGAAATGACGGGCTTCTTATTCCGCGGGGGTAACCTCGCGGCCTTCGTTGATCGCTGTCTTCATGAGATGAAAAGCCGATAGCACCCGGAGACCTGTCATCGCACGGGATGCGCAAACGATTACAGCCCCGCATCGTCGATGCGAGGCCGTAATGGCAGCTAGATCCGGCGACGGTTAAGCCTTAGCCGCAGACCCAAACCCGGCGCCAGCGCAAGCCCACGGGCGTGGGAACGCGACGAACCTGATAGCACCCACCGTAATAGTCGTAGGCATAGGGATAACCGGCGAACAGCGGGCCTCCAAAGAAGAAGCCTCCGTGGTGATGATGATGGCCGGCATGGACTGGAGGCCCCAAGAACCCAACCGGACGGGCTGAGGCTTCACCAGACGCGAAGGCCGCTGCCAGTGCCGCGCTCGCGGCGAGGGCGATGACGAGCTTGCGGAACATATCGATCTCCTTTGGTCTGCCCGGACATTAGTGTCGGGGCATCATTCGTTAATAGCGGCACTCAATCGTGGCTCCCTGTGAATTTGAACACAGGATCAGTCGTTTCCTTGCGCGGATTTCTTCACAAAATTGCGAGCAAAAATTAATAGTTGTTCAGAGGAGGCAAAGTTAACGAGCATTCAGATTGCGCAGATTCCAAGTGATCATCCCGCCCCAAGGTGCGTAAGCGCCGCGAGCCGGAGACCATCATCCCTGCAGGATTTTTGGTGGATTGCGAATCAAACAAACGCGCCCGCGATCAAACAAATATCGCTCACAGGGATGGTTAAACTGCTTTCGTGCATATCATTGGTACTGGGATGATGGTCCCCGACTCTCCCCGGATAAATCCGGGTCGGCCGGGGTGACGCAGAAATTATGGACGGGCCTCTCCCTGCGCGAACAGGGAGAGGCAGTGCGCAGCGTTTATCGCTGCTTTCGTCCCCACGGAAACAGCGCGGCTGGGAAGTCTGCCGCATAGCGTTCGCGTCTGGCGCGCGGCTGGTACTCAAGCCGCTCATGTTCATCCGCTTCAACAAGCTTGCCGTAAAGATGCCACGTCGAATGACCGAGGATCGGCATCACAATTGCTAGCCCAAAGAATAGCGGCAGGGAGCCAATCAGCAGCAGTGTGGCGACGATCAAGCCCCATGCTGCCATGGTGATTGGATTTTTGATGACAGCACGCACGGACGTAAGTGCTGCGGCTGTTACACCGACGTTTCGGTCAAGCAACAGCGGGAAGGACACCACGCTCAAGGCCATGGAGATCACGGCAAACACGAAACCAACCAGATTGCCGACGATGATAAGATTGTGACCGTGTGGGGTGGTGAGGACGTCGCTTGCAAACCCGATGAGGGAAGTGGGTTCCTGATATCCGAAATTGGCGATGTAGATCGCGTGGGCGACCGCGATCCAGACGCCGAAGATAATCATCAGGACAAGTCCCAATGCTACAATGGCGCCGAATGACGGCGAATAGATGACGTCGAATGCATGTGACCAGGACGTATCGAGGCCGAGCTCGCGCCGACGGCTGAGTTCGTAAAGACCGATCGCGGCAATCGGCCCGACCAGGGCAAAGCCGGCCGCCAGCGGATAAAATAAGGGAATGATGTTGTAGCCGAATGTAACGCGGCCGAGGGCAAGGCCGACAATCGGGTAGAGCAGGCAAATAAAAATAACGTGCGTTGGCATTGCGCGAAAATCGTCGAGGCCTTTTTTCAAGGCGTCGACAAGATCCGCAAATCCGATCGATCGGACGATGGGTAGTTCGCCCGAGGAAGCATGAGGAAAGATGACATCTTGGTGCGCCATGGTCGTTTCTCCCGAACCAAGTCAAGGATCGCGACAAGCATGCCGAGCGCTCGCATAGACCGGTGGTCACGTCGAGCCGCGACCCGCAAGGCTGAAAGCTATAATAGACTAATGGCGGGATTTTGTCGCGGGGTGCAATTGATGAAACTTACGTGAGGGTCACAAAATTTTGTGCAGTTTTATCTGTTTGATGCAGTGCAAAAATACGAAATCGGCTTTGGACTTTACGAACTTAGATAAGGCAACAACTGCAGATTTGCGGGGCGTGGAAGGGTGGGTTCTCAGTTAAATTCCGCTGAACCAATTGAAACCTTCTTTGCGATAATAGGTGTCGGGGAAATCGTTAGTCACCTCAATTGAAGTAATCCACTTGGCGTTTTTGAAGCCAATTTTAGTCGATGTCCGCAGCCTCAGTGGGAACCCGAATGGATCGGTGATCGGCTCCTTGGCATATTTGGTTGCTAAAATGGTCTGGGGATGCAGCGCGGAAGGCATATCGAGGCTTTCGGTGTAACCGTCGGCGCAGCGGAAGGCGATATATTTTGCCGTGAGGTCGGCGCCAATGCGTTCGAGAAACATCCGTAAGTTCGGCCCCGACCATTGCCCGATGTAGTCCCAGCCCTCGATACAGATGTGCCGAACGATCAACTCCTGCTCAGGAAGCGCATAGATCTGCTCTGCCGTCCAAGGGCGCTTGTCGGCGATACGGCCTGCAAGTTCAAGCCTCCAGCCCGCGACGTCGACCGGTTTTACGTCTTCGATGTCATAATGTGCATTGAAGCGCGGCGGCTTCACCACCTGCGCCTCGCTATAGGTCGGCGCAAGGTGATTAGGCCGGAAGATGAGCTGCTGGACGCGATCGTTCCAGTCAGAAACGGCGCGCAAAACCGTTTGCACCTGATCTGCTTCGGAGACGTTGCAGCCCGTCAGAAACGTCAGTGCACCAAGACTGAGCGTGCCGCGCAGGACGTTGCGGCGATTGATTGTTTGCACGAGATCGCGATGCTCATCGAGAACATGTTGGCTGATCCCGCGCTTGGGACGAAAGATCGATTTTGATGGCGTGCGGAGCATGGTCGCTCTTTCTAATGCTCGGGACCGCGTTTTGATGTTTTGTCCGTGGCAGACTCACCAACAGCAGGACCACCCGTCACCATGGCCACCAGCGTATGCGGGACCAGTAAAGCCAGCGCGATATGAATACAAAGGAATGCCACGATGCCTGCCATACAGAAGAAATGGACGAGACGCGCTGTTTGAAAGTCGTAGAACAGCACCAATAATTCGGAGAATTGAATCGGTTTCCAGATCGCCAAACCGGAGAGCACAGTCAGGACACCGGTACACAGAATGCCAATATAAAGCAGCTTCTGCACCGGGTTATACTTCGTCGTATCATCATGCGAGAGGCGCAAGCGCAACGCATCGGAGATGGTGGCCATTAATTCGTGCCAGCGAACCGGTAGCAGCATCCGTTTGAACCTGCCGGTTGTAAAACCATATATCACGTAGACAAGTCCGTTGAGTGCAATGATCCACATTCCGAAGAAATGCCATTGGAGGCCATGCTGAGCCCAGCGGCCGATCGTCAGTGCTTCCGGGAAGTGAAGCCATCCGAAAATCACTTCGTCGTTATAGATCTTCCAGCCACTGCCGATCATGATGATCATCGCAACCGCGTTGATCCAGTGCATGATGCGTATCGGCAGCGGATGTAATCGGCGAACTCGGCTATTTTGACCGGAATCGACAGCGACAGACTGCATCGGAATCGCCTTCTTGCCCAGGATCAAAGCTATCGGATCTGGGTGTTGCCGACAACAGAGAGTCTGCACACCTCCGTAATACCTGAGCTATAATGCCCTGACATTCTTAGGCGGCGTTTTGTGAAGTGCGGATGCTATGAAATGATGTGTTGGTGGTCCAAAAAATAAACATCCTTGAATCGGACTCAGGGGAGCGCATGAATGATGTCGGACTTTTTACGCGGGGTGGTTTGCAGCTTTATTTTTGTCATCTTGTCCGCTGCGGCGCTTGCTGATCCGCTGGACACGGCATTACCCCTTACAGTTGTGGCTCAACAAAAGAATGTAATCGCTCCGGCTTCTAAATCTGCAGCGCAGATGATGACGCGGAATGAGACGCCCGAATTGAAGATGAGCCGACGCTTTCCGCAGAAGGTAAAGGTCGGCGACCTGATTGCGCTGCCGGTGTTGGATGATGCTGACGTCACCCTTGGTCATGTGCAGCAGGTCGTTCGCACCCCGGACGGCAAAATCAAGCTTATCGTGAGCTACAGTCGTTGGTTCGGCTGGTGGGGCCGGCCAGTCGCGGTTCCCATTGAGGTGGTTGCGATCCTTGGCCGGCAATTGGTTTCCCTCGATATGTCACCGCAAGAATATGAAAGGGCCCCGAACTGGACCGCAGGAACAGACCGGGCAATTTCGAAGGATGACATCATTCGGATTGCAATTACTCGGCGTTGATCAGTGCAACCCGTCCGCTCACGATGCGTTCACGCCATTGTTATTGCGCGTATTGTAATAACGTCGGCATTTAAGCGCATCGGCGCGGGGTGTGATTGCTCTCCGATGGTGGTTTGCCTAATGTTGCGGACAGCAGTGTGGCCACAGCGAATCGATAGAGGGCACCATGGATCGTAAAGTTCCCTTGATTCAAGGTTCGCGAGCGACCTGCGGCATTGCCGTGATGGCGAAGGCTTCCGAGCCGGGTCGCACCAAGACTCGTCTGGTTCCTCCTTTAACCTATGAAGAGGCTGCGGCTCTTAACACCGCGTTTCTGAAGGATATTGCGGCCAACATCGCTGCGGCTGGCGGCGAGCAATCGATTAGCGGTTATGTGGCGTTTGGCCCGCCCGGGTCAGACGCTTTCTTTGAAAGCACGTTACCTCCTTCAATCCGACGTATCGAATCCTGGTACCCAAACTTTGGCGATTGTCTATTTTCCACGATTAAACAAATATTTGACGGCGGTCGCGAAAGTGCTGTCGTTCTCAATTCCGACAGTCCAACCCTGCCAACAGCATTGCTGGTAGAGACCGCAGCCGTTCTCGCTCGTCCGGGCGATCGCGCTGTGCTTGGTCCTTCAATTGATGGTGGATATTATTTGCTTGGGCTGAAGCAGCAGCATCGTCGCCTATTTGAGGATGTGGCTTGGAGCACTGAGCATGTCGCGCAGCAAACGCTCGAGCGGGCACAACAAATCGGCCTTGATGTTCACCTGTTGCCCGAATGGTACGATGTGGATGATCTGCAAGCATTAAAGATGTTGCGCTCGGAACTATACGACGGGTCGAGCTTTTCCGGGACGTTGGAGCCTTACGCCGCGCCGTACTCGAAGCAACTTGTGCAATCGCTGCTGGATCATGCCGATCTTGCTCGGCGTCTCGAACGTGTCGCTGCTTGAATAATATGAAAGCCATACCATGAGTGAAGCTTCTCCCTCGACCTCAACAGCGCAATCGAAGTCGAATCCGTCGCGGTATTTCGAATCGGTCAGCGAATCGCGTGCTCGCGCAGCTACAACGCTCCCAGTTTGTCTTTATCTCGAGACGACAAACCGATGTAACCTATTGTGCACGACCTGTCCGCGCACCTACGCGGAGCTTGAGCCGCCTGCCGATATGAGTTGGGAGCTCTTTACCGGCATTGTCGATCAAATACCCAACATAGAACGCGTTGTCCTGCATGGGGTCGGCGAGCCGATGCTGGTCAAAGATCTTCCAAAAATGGTGCGCTATTTGAAGGATCGCGGCACCTATGTGTTGTTCAACACCAACGGCACCGTGCTGAACGAAAAGAACGGACGCGCCTTGATAGAAGCTGGTCTCGATGAGCTTCGTGTATCGCTTGATGCATCCAATGCCAAATCGTATCGGGCGATCCGCGGCAAGGATTACTTCAATCGGATTTTGAAAAACGTGCGTGCGTTTCGGCAGCTACAGGAGCGCGAGGGCCATGACCGCCCAAAGGTTTCGGCTTGGCTGACGGGTCTCAAGGAAACAATTCCTGAACTGCCGGCTTTCGTTGAGGTGGCGGCTGATATCGGCATTCGTGAGGTTTATCTGCAGCGAATGGTTTTCTTCGAGCAAGAGGCCATCGGCCATGCACGTCCGGACCAAGCGTTGTACGAGCAGATGACGCGTGAGGACGCTCAGCATCTCAAAGCTGCTGAGGACGCGGCTCGGTCCCGTGGCATCATGTTCAGCGCATCCGGCGGAGCGTCGGAACCCGGTGTCAGCCTGAAGCGGGATGATGGCGGTTCGCCGTGGTCGAAATGTCGCCGGCCTTGGACTGTCATGTATTTCACCGCCAATGGTCGGGCGCTACCCTGCTGCATCGCACCGTTTTCGCAACGTGGTTACGAAAACTACACGCTTGGCGACGCTACCCAGCAAGCGTTGCGTGAGATTTGGAATGGACCGGCGTACCAGAGTTTTCGCGACGCCCTTCTGTCCGACCAGCCGCCTCAAGCCTGTGCAAGCTGTGGTTTGCGATGGAGCCTGTGAAGATGACCGGCTCTGCGTCCGGCCGCAGCTTGGCTGATAGCATTGCCGTCATTATTCCCGCTTTGAATGAGGAAGCTTCGATTGACGGCGTCGTTCGGGCTATTCGCGCTCATGCGATCTCGCGGATCATCGTTGCCGATGGCGGCAGTCGTGACGAAACCGCCGCACGTGCGAGGGCGGCGGGCGCGGTAGTCATCGATGCGGGGCGGGGCTACGGTCGCGCGTGCCTGCGCGGCGCCGAAGCCGCCGACACGGCCGATGTGCTGGTGTTCATGGATGGTGACGGGGCAGACGATCCGTCCCAGCTCTCTTTATTGGTTGAGCCGATTCTATCAGGGCAATATGATTTCGTGATCGGTTCACGCGTCCGTGGCGATCGCGCCCCCGGCAGCATGGCGTGGCATCAAATTTTAGCAGGCTTACTATTCGGGCTTGCGATCCGCGCGTTTTACGGTGTGCGTTATACGGATATGTGTGCGTTCCGCGCGATCCACCGTGATGTTTTGCTGGATCTCGGTATGAGCGAAATGACCTACGGCTGGAACATCGAGATGCAAATGCTCACGGCTCGTGAGGGTTTGCGTATTCTTGAAATTCCGGTTGCCTATCATTGTCGGACTGGTGGCCTTTCCAAGGTGGCTGGAAGCTTGCGCGGAACGATCCGTGCGGCGACTGCTATCGCCTCGACATTTGTCCGCGTCGCTATGCGAAAACGAGCGTCAGTGACCGCCGGTCTGCGGTCCACTTGATGATAAACGTTTGCTAGCGCCATGGTCTCTATACTCAACATTCTTATCTGCGCACTCGTTGCTCTCGCGTATTGGACCCTGCTCGGATTTTTCGTTGCGAGGCGCTTAGTTGCGTCTTCGCTTGCCATTCCGATTGCGCCGCTTGCAGGGTGGGCCATCCACAGCGCGTCCGCTGTGCTGGTCTTTCAGGTTACGCCATTTTCCGCCTCGGCTGTTGCAGCAGTTGCGGCGCTCACCATGTTGGCATGCGGTCTGGCAACGCGGGCCGACAAGAGTTTGAGCAAGGCTCCCAGTTATCCGCCGGTTCCGGTCTGGGCATATCTTGCTGCAGCAGCGTTGGCCCTTGTCCCCGCCGCCGCACTTATGCCGAAGCATCTGGGCGATGCCGTAGCATTGTCTGCCCCGATTTTCGATCACGCCAAGGTCGCCATGATCGACGGAATAGCGCGGCTTGGAATGCCGCCGGTCAATCCGTTTTTTGGCGACGAAAGCGGTGCTGGTCGGCTGGTTTATTACTATCTCTGGCACTTCAGTGCGGCTGAGATTGTGCTGTTGCTTGGTGTAAGCGGCTGGGAAGCCGACATCGCGATGACGTGGTTCGCCGCGTTCTCGTCACTGAGTTTGATGATGGGCATGGCAGTGCGGCTCTGCGGTCGCGCATCGGCGGCGATCTGGGCTGTGGTGCTTGCTGCATCGGGTTCGGTGCGGCCGTGGCTTTGGTGGATGTTCGGCTCCTCATTGGACCGTGTGTTGCCTTCACCTGCCGGTTTCGAAGGCTGGTTATTTCAGTCTGCCTGGGTGCCTCAACATATTGCATCGGCTGGATGCGCTGTGCTGGCGCTCTATTTGATAAGCCAACTTGTGGACTCCAAAAGTCCGCTTCTGATCGGAACGATTGGCTTCCTGGTTGCGGCAGGGTTTGAAAGCTCGACCTGGATTGGCGGTGTGGCGTTTGCGATCAGTTCGCTTGCGCTGTTTCCTGTGCTTATCGCCTTGAGTAGCACCGGGCAGCGGTTGCAGCTTATCTCCGGCCTTGCATTCGCCGCGTTGTTTGCAGCGCTTCTCGTGATGCCATTCCTGATCGATCAATTGACTGCGGCAACGCAACGCGGCGACGCATCGCCCATTGTGCTTCACCTTTATGAAGTGCTCGGTGACGCGATCCCAAGCAATTTACGCAGGATTTTGGATGTGCCGGCCTTTTGGCTCATCCTGCTGCCGATCCAACTCCCGGCGGTTGTGGTAACTGGATCGATCACACTTGCCGGATTACTGTTGCAGTCCAAGCTTGATCATGAAACGAGGCGTGCCGTCTGGACGATCGCGGTTGGAGCTTCATCGTGTCTTGCTGTGTCCTGGCTGCTGGTCAGCACATTCGGCGAAAACGATGATCTCGGCTGGCGGGCGGTGCTCCCGGCTGTGATGATGTTGACTATCGCTGCGGCTGCGGGGCTTGCCACCTGGATCGCATCGGGCGCGCGGTTCGCCGCGGCGTGTGCGATTGGCGCAGCTGCGCTGGGATGGCCTGCCGCGGCTTCTCAGATCAAAGGCAACTTCGCAGGCAACCTTCGATCTGAAGGGGTTGCATTTGCAAAAGAGCCGGAGCTCTGGACCAGTGTTCGCCGTCACGCGGACATTCACGAGCGGGTGGGTAATAATCCGCTGGCTTTCAAAGCCATGACGTCGTGGCCCGTCA
>DATAIA010000565.1:0-2694 GCA_036262895.1 Xanthobacteraceae bacterium | reverse complement strand
CATGAGCCTTTCCCGTTTCGGGATGTTGTCTTCCTTTGCTCAGAATGATGTCGTTGCGATTTCATTTGTTTCGTGGGAACTTTTTACTGTTCCTCATTCCACCGGCAATTCAAACACCGGCGAAGATGGTATGCGCACACTGAGAATGGGCGCGGCGACGGTAAAGCTGCTGCAGGCGGACAGCTGGCTGCGCCGGAGGCGCTAGGCGCTTGGCGCCGGCCGGAACGGGCGGCTCAACGAGCTGGAGTTCATAATCCTTGATGTCGGCAAGCGCGAGATTAGGCGCTCCCGCGATGGTGAGACCAAACAGCACGGCGGCGACCGCGCGCGCAGCGGTGGTAGTCTTATGATGTCTGTTCCTCGAAACGTTTGATGGATAGCCGAAGCGACTGTCTCGAGGTCCCCTTCAGAGAGTAGGAGAGATCAATATCCTCACGTTTGTCGGCGCGGCGACTGGTGTCGCAATCGCGTACGGCGCGTTCGTTCAAACAGAACGTCACGCCGAGGAAGCCAAACGGCAGGCTGACGCCGCCGAAGAACAGATTGCCGTGGCACCGTCTCGATAGCGAGCATTATTGATGACTTCGAGACAGAGGCAGCCCAAGCTCGCGACCTGTCCCAGGCTCTGGCGGGTGCTGCGGCTATGGCCATTGCGGCCGGCCGCATCAACGACGAGAAGGCGAGGGTCAAATAAAAAGACCGCCGGAAGGCGGTCTTCTCGTAGTTCTGCGTCGAGCCGCTTTCAATCAGGCTGGCGCAAGAGCCGGCTTCGATCTGCGTTGGCGATACTTCATGTAGCCAAGCCCAGCGAACCCAAAAATCATCATTGCCCAAGTTGAGGGCTCAGGGACGCCTGTAATGGCGGTCATCGTCCCAGTGAATTCGCCATCGCCGGTGAAGGTTACCTGAGTCACAAAAGCTGTCGCGCTATTGGGATCCAGCCCCAAGTTCTCATCGATGCCTAACACCTTGAACTTACTCACACCGTTAGGACCGAAATCGAATAGCACGTTCGCTAGGAGATCGGCCGCGAATACGTATTGGGTGCCGTCCCAGATATACAGTCCGTACGGGTGATTTAAGCCCAAGTCCGGCAGCTTTACGCTGGCGAAATTCGGGCCGGTGTCACCGACCGAAAAGATGTAGCCCAAGGCTGCAGCAGGATCCAAGTTGTAGGACTGACCGTGAGCGACATCAATGTGGAAACTGTAAACTGTGTCGCCAACGGCGTTCACCGACGAGACCGGCACGTAGACCGGTCCGTTGAACTGCGACGTCGCATTAGGGCGGAAATCGAAGAAGCTCAGCGAGCTTGCTCCAGTCTGAGCATTGTTGCTCACGGTCAACCGATAATCATCTCTGATCACAACGCCGTAGTGACCGGTAGGAGACAGGTTAGCGGAAGCGGGAATGTCCAGGCTCGTTACGTTTGAGGCGAGGTCAATCCTTGCAATCGTCTGCCTGTTGTTATCGAGATCGATAATGAACACTCTTGTCGATTGAGTGTAATTCGCCGGGGGCGTGAAGGAGGGGGCGGTCCACGTAATTGTTGGCGTCGTCGTCGTGCTCGATGTTCCGCTGATCGCGATTCCAGAGATGAAGGGCGGCGCACCGATACTGGGGTCAATTGCCCGAGTAGTAAACGTGGCGGGACTGTTCGTGAAGTTTGGATTTACCACCGACAGCTGCCACGAGCCCAAAAGATTTGGATTATAGGCGATCCTTGCATCGAACAAGTTTGGATCTGGAATAGAATTTCCGGTGGGAACGTTGACGGTTACACCGTTCTGCGTCGCGGTTACGGTGGTGTTGGCTATGAAAGCGGCGTCAGCATTGGGAGTGCTGCTCGGATGAAAGCGCCCGCCGAACTCCAAAAACTGCGATGGTACGTTTTGGCCGAATGCCACGTTCGATGAATTGTATCCAATGAAATTGAATGTGCCCGGAAACCCAGGCGTGGCGGCGCCGCTGTTTTGCACAATTGTGTCGGCAAACATCGCGCGGGGGGCAACAATCGAAAGTGCAATGGCAAGTGCGGACAGAGTCCCAGCGTGACGTACTCGCATGGCGTTTTTCCCCCTACAAATCAAATTGCCAATATGCAGGGAAGTTTGGGCTTGCCGTTTTTTCCTGTCAACTATCGATCTGAAGCTGCGGAGCGATCGATTTCACCCATTTGGGTTACGCTTCCGTATCAGGTTACCCAGTCTCGCAGCCTCACGCGCTTTCGAGAACTCGATCCAGGGCTCTCTAGATTGGCCTCTGAGACATCAAAAGCCCGCCAGTTTACGCCGGCGAGCTTCGTTTGTCTCAGCTCGGTGTGCTAGTGGCGCTTTGATTGATCAGCCGTGGCCTCGATAACTTCTTGTCTCGCTGCTTGGAGAGTGCGCTGCTCGCGTCGCGCTGCTCTCGCCGCCTCGTCGTGTATTTGAATTTCTTCCTGTTGTGCACGTAAGCGTTTGCGTTCTTCGATGGCTGCCGGCGAATAATCAGTCACCCCTAGGGTTTCGCGCTATCTGTTCGAAGCGCATTTGAACACCCGACATTTCTCATCCCGCCTCTGAGATCAAGCATGTGATTGTTCAGATCAGTGCGGCGTGGATTATCCTAGAAGCGTTGCCGTTGGCTACTACTCGGTACAGCTCGGCATTCTGGTGATGCACGACGAGAACGGCAAGCCGACCGGAAGGCGCA
>DATAIA010000564.1:0-3376 GCA_036262895.1 Xanthobacteraceae bacterium | reverse complement strand
ACCTTTCGGGTTATGGCGCAGGCGGATAGTCCCTACCGCCTCGATACAAGCGATGTCCTTAAAATTCGCGTCCGCAACTCAAGCGGGGACACGGTTCCGTTGGCGTCATTCACAACGGTCAGGAACATTTCGGGGCCATACCGAGTGCCCCGCTATAATATTTATCCCGCGGCTGAGCTTGATGGGGCGGCGGCTCCCGGCTTTTCGCAGGGGCAGGCGATCCAGATTATGGAAAAGCTTGCTGCGGAGACCTTGCCTGAAGGGTTCAGTTACGAGTGGACGACGCTTGCCTTCCAGCAGATCAGGGCCGGCAATACGGCGCTCTTTGCCTTTGTCCTGGCGGTTGTCTTCGTGTTCCTGGTGCTTGCGGCTCAATATGAAAGCCTGACATTGCCGCTTGCCATTATTCTGATTGTACCGATGTGCCTTGTTGCGGCGATCACGGGCGTGATCCTGCGCGGTCAGGATAACAACATCCTCACCCAGGTCGGTTTCGTTGTGTTGATTGGACTTGCGGCCAAAAACGCCATTCTGATCGTCGAATTTGCCAAGCAGCTTGAAGACCAGGGGAAGGACCGTTTTTCGGCTGCCGTCGAAGCCGCGAGCCTGCGGTTGCGCCCGATCCTGATGACTTCTCTTGCCTTCGTGTTTGGCGTGGCCCCGCTCGTCTGGGCGGTCGGGGCCGGTGCCGAACTGCGCCAGACCCTCGGTACGGCCGTGTTTTCGGGGATGATCGGCGTCACGCTGTTTGGGTTGATTTTCACCCCGGCCTTCTACGTCATCTGTCGCTGGTTTGCCGGGCTTGGGTCCCGCCTGGGACAAGCCGGTGCGAAATCTTACAAGGCGGAGCATCCTGCGGAATGACGGCGGATGGTTTGTTTTGTGGCTGCGTGCTAAAGGGAATCTTGCTTCGGTTTTCCATCTTTACCTGTACTTTGAGACAAGCGCCTTAACTTGCCCGGTACTTCGTCATGAAAACTGCAAAGTTCGGTTTTGGTCAGGCCGTCCCCCGGATTGAAGACGAGGCCTTGATGCGTGGGGCCGGGCATTACATCGATGACCACGCCCCCAGCGGGGCGCTTCATGCCGTTGTTATACGCTCGCCGCACGCCCATGCGCGATTTCGTTTTGTGGACGTAAAAGCCGCTCGCGCATTGTCGGGCGTCAAGCTTGTGCTGACCGCTGAAGATATTGCTGATCTCGGGTCATTGCCATGCGAAGGTTTGGTGCCTGGCATTAAGATGGATGTTCCGCCGTACCCGATCCTTGCTGATGGCATTGTGCGTCATGTGGGCGATGCTGTTGCATTTGTTGTGGCTGACAGCATTGACCGCGCGAAGGATGCAGCGGAAGCACTCGCGATTGAGTGGGAGGTTCTGCCTCACGTTGTCGAGGGTGTTGCAGCCCTTGAAAACGGAGCGCCTCTCGTTTGGTCGCACCGAGCAAGCAATCAAGCATTTCTCGCCACTCTTGGTGACAAATCGGCCACAGACAACGCATTCGCCAAAGCCGATCGTGTCGTTTCGTTGACGCTCGTTAATCAACGACTTGTCACAAATTATCTCGATACGCGCGGCGTTGTTGCCGAATATGACAGCGGAGCCGACCGCTTCACTCTGACGCTCGGGAGTCAGAGTAGTCACATGATTAGAGACATTCTCTGTCAAGCGGTGTTGAAAATTCCAACCGACAATATGAGGGTCGTCGCACCTGATATCGGTGGCGGTTTCGGCACCAAATATTTTCCGTATCGGGAATATGCGTTGGCTGCCATTGCGGCGAAACGCCTGCTCGCTCCAGTCAAGTGGGTTGCCGATCGCACCGAACATTTTCTTGGCGATGCCCAAGGGCGCGACAATGTTACAACGGCAAAGCTCGCGCTTGATGCAAAGGGACGTTTCCTCGCGCTTGACGTCGATACGGTTGCCGATATGGGCGCGTACCTCTCATGCTTCGCGCCTTACATTCCTTATATTGGCGCGGTGATGCTTCCGGGGGTTTACGACATTCCGGCTTGTCATATTCAGCTCCGCGGCAGTTACACCAACACGGTTCCCGTCGACGCCTATCGCGGTGCGGGCCGCCCCGAAGCGGCTTATGTGATTGAGCGGCTTGTCGATACCGCCGCCCGTGAACTTGGAATGGCGCCCGACGTCATCAGGCGAAAGAACTTCATTCGTCCCAAAGCGATGCCGTTCACGACCGCCACCGGTAAAATTTACGATTCCGGGGAGTTCGCCAATCATATGGCGAGGGCTCTGGAAATTGGCGATTGGGCCGGATTTAAGAGGAGAGTCGCGCAATCCAAAAAGATGCGCAGGCTGCGGGGTATCGGGCTTGCCACTTACATTGAAGCTTGCGGCAATAACGGTCCGGAAACCGCGAAGGTTCGAGTGGAGGCTGACGGTTCGGTGACAGTCCTCATTGGCTCGCAATCAACCGGACAAGGCCATCACACGGCATATGCGCAGTTGATTGCGGATCACCTTGATCTGCCCCCCGATCGCGTTCGCGTCATCCAGGGCGATACCGATTTGGTAGAGACCGGGGTTGGCACCGGCGGCTCAAGTTCGATTCCGTGCGGTGGCGCATCGGTTTCAGGAGCTGCCCGTAAGCTTGCCGACAATCTCAAATCGCTGGCGGCAGATCGATTGGAGGCAAGCGTAGCCGACCTTGAGATCGCAGATGGTCATGTGCGGATAGCCGGCACGGACCGGGCCCTTTCTTTCGCCGATATCGCCGCGGGAGCAAAAGACAAAGCCAATTTGCTGACGACTCAAGATGCCTTCGCTCCATCCGAGGCGACTTACCCGAACGGGACGCATCTTGCTGAAGTCGAAATCGATCCCGATACCGGTGGCGTGCACATTGCCAACTATGTCGTGATTGATGATTTCGGTCTCACATTGAATCCGCTCATGCTGGCTGGCCAGATCCATGGAGGCGCAGTCCAGGGCCTTGGGCAGGCGCTGATGGAGCGGACCGTATATGACGCTGAGTCTGGTCAACTTCTGTCCGCGAGCCTGATGGATTACGCCTTGCCACGCGCGGATGATGTTCCTTTTATCAATTTTGAAACCAAAAATGTTAAATGTAAAACCAATGCGCTGGGCGTAAAAGGCGCAGGTGAGGCCGGTGCAATCGGTTCTTGCCCGGCTCTCATGAATGCGATTGTTGATGCGTTGTGGCGAGCCTACCGCATTCGCCACGTCGATATGCCTGCAACCCCCGAACGTCTATGGCAGACGATCGAGGAGGGCAGGCGGGTCCATACCTTGTAACGTGCCTTCTTGTAACGTGCCTCCCTGAAGCAACTCCGCAACAGGTGGTTTGAAAGCCGGCCTGCCCCGCGTGCTGGGGCATTACTGGCATTTTG
>DATAIA010000563.1:0-2483 GCA_036262895.1 Xanthobacteraceae bacterium | reverse complement strand
GCAAGCGGCGCTCCATGTTGAAGGCACTCGCGAAGCACCTTCGTCTCGGGCGCGGCTGCTTTAATATTCACGCGCAGTGCTGCAGTTAACCCGGCCAACAGGATCGTAACGCCACCGACGGCTTGCATCAGGATGACCTCGGGCAGGCCGCCACCCAGGCGCAGCGCAATGGCAGTCGCGACCAGCGTCATCGCCTTGCCGATGATATTGACAGATGCGTCGACATCCATTCGGTCCTTGCTGCGCAATGAGCAAGCAAATGGAGCGAATAGCGTCGCTGGGATTCCGGACAGCATTGACAACAGCGCCAGCACGACAATCTGGCCACTATACCCCAGAGGCGTCGCGATCGCGACGCCAACGGCGGAGAGGACGACTACTGCTGCGAGCCGGATGAGCAGCGCACTTCCGATTAACGTGGGTTCGTCAGCACGCCCCCGCGCCATTTCCCTGACGAGATATGTCCCCTGACCCCAGTCAACGATGACATAAGCAAATGAACTGATGGCATAGACAGTGTAAAGGATGCCAAGCTGCGCGGGCTCCAATGCGCGTCCAATGACAGCGCTCAGAAGGATCCCGAGGGTCGTGGATGCGATTTGCCCAATTCCAAGGTGTGAAACGTTGCGAAAGATGAGCCTTGTCGTATTTGATCTCACGGACGGCTCCGGGTGTGGCAAAACCTACGCTCAGCTAGGCCACATCGTATATCGATATTTCCCGACGCATCCAAGGCAAATAGGGCCGGCCTTGGGCGGGTTGAGTGAACGGTTAACCTTTCAGGAATTGCAACGCCGTTGCTCGCTCACAAGCCCATCGACGGGAGAGCGAAACCGAATTCTATCCACGATCGTCGATGAATATCATCGTCGTCTTATCGACCGGGGTACGAAGTCCGGCAATAAAACCCTCTACGAATGCCGTGATGCGCACGATCCCGCGCGGCTGGCGTAGATGAAGCACGTCTCTGATCGGCGGCCACAGCGCATACTTCCAGAATTCATACGCGGGGATGTACATAAGCTCAATGCGACCGCACTTGAGGAACTTCGAGTATGTCGCGCCTATCCCGAGAAAGTTTCTACGAGCGAGCTGCGGGCCTTGTTGCCAGCTCCGGAACCCGAAATGCTTCACGGCAATCGCCGACGTCTCGAAGACGTGGTGGCGTGAGAGCAGCGCGCGTATGGCAATGTCACGGTCGTCACAGTCGTGAAATTTGGAGCCAGGACCGAGCATAGGGTCGAAGCCTCCGAGATACTCAATAATGTTCCGCCGCACGGCAATGCCAGCTCCTAGACCACGCACGTGTCGCGCATCTTGCATAGAGGTTAGCATTCTGTCGCCAGTAAGAACGAAGTCCGGAACGAAACCGGCGGCCCGGTCGTGCTCGCCAGCCTCAACGCAACAAAACGCAACCGCGACCTTTGGATATGTGACGAAAACTGAGGCGAATTTTTCAAGCCAGTGTGGCGGAACCGTGCAATCATCGTCCGTGAGCGCGATGATGGAGCCTTTGGTCTTTTTCAGCCCCGCATTGAGCGCATCGCCCTTGCCGACGGTTGTGCTTCTCAGGTAGCGCAGGCGAGGATCAGCCTCGAGCGACTTCAACGCCTTCGAAGTTTCGTCATCTTTACTCTGATCGACAACCACTAGCTCAAAGTTGGGATGCGAGTTCGCCAGGATGGACAATACCGTGTCCACCACCAAACGTCCGCGACCATACGTGCAGACCAGTGCCGATATTAGCGGTGGCTCATTTTGTCCCAACTGCCCGCCCACCCATCTCGCCTACCAATAGAAGAATGGGGCGAAGCGGGCTGAACGGTCGGCCATGAGAACTTTGTGAATCCATCCGCGCGAGCAAGCTGCGATGGCGGAACGCTTTGGTTAACATCGTGCAACTGACGAACATGCCCATCCCCCGCCTTGCCTTTTGGCCATCGACAATGCACACATAAAAAGTGACCAAGTCTCGGCGCATAGGGCGCAATCTACTAACCGCCCCTTCTCTTGCCAAGAGCTTCAGGCTATTCTCGCTGGATTTCATGGGCTTCTCCTCGGATAAGCGAACGCGAGTTCTCTTCATCAACTCGGCGCTCATCGCTGGCGCGGACACGTGGATCCATTTCCTGCTTCTACGTAACTTGCCGCGGGGCCAGTTCGAACTGCATGCGGCGGGGCAACCCGGATCGCCCGCACCAGCGTTCGATGAGCTGAGAGCGATCCCCGGTATCACGCTACGTCCGACGAATTTTGGGCCATCCCTGTGGAAACAGTCCAAACTTCAAAAGCTTGCCCACCTCGCCGGCGGCTTGCCGGCCGCAGCAGGAAGCTTGCTGGGACTCGCCGCATACATCCGGCGTCACCGTATTGAGATACTGCATTCGACCGACCGACCGCGCGACGCCATAGCTTGCGTGGTCCTTGCCGCTCTCACCGGGGCCAAGGCCGTCATCCACGCGCACGTCAACTACGGTGACTGG
>DATAIA010000562.1:0-8289 GCA_036262895.1 Xanthobacteraceae bacterium | reverse complement strand
ATCTCGGCATCGCTGCGCTGCTGCTGCGTCTTCCCGTTATAGCGCTGTTGTTGCTGTTTTGTATTTTCGTCGGACCACGTCTCTCGGGCAGGTTCCGCGAAACATTCCTCACCATCGTTTCGATTGCGACCGTCAACGTCTTTGCATTATTGCACGCGGTATCGAATGCGCCATTCGCGCTGTACGGTTTCACCATAACCATCCTTGCGTTGATTTACGGCAATACGACAATCCCGCTTCGATTTGCGTATGCCTGCATCTATACGGGAATCTCCTGTGCAATCATGATTCCCACGATCCTGTTGCACACCGGCATAGAGCCAGCCCTAAGCTGGGCGATTGTGTTTCAAATTATCATTGGAGCATCGTTTAGTCTGATTACCAACTACCGGATCGAAAGAAAGGTGCGTCTGAATTATCTTCTGTCAGCCAAGGAGGCGTTGCGTCTTTCGCTCTTGTCTGCCGATCGCGAAATCTTGATGACCCGTTCCAATACGGATGCGCTGACGGGGTTCGTCAATCGCGGTTACTTCGATCGTCAGAGTGCAACTTTGTTTGCCAGCCGATCAAATACTGGCAAGGAAGTCGCGTTGCTTTTTATCGATGTCGATTATTTCAAGCGCTACAACGATTTTTACGGGCATCCGGCCGGAGACGCATGTCTGCGCGCTGTCGCCACGGCTGTATCGGGCACGCTACGCGGCATAAACGATTTGGCCGCGCGCTATGGCGGAGAGGAATTCGCGATTCTGCTGGTGGATGTAAAGCAGGATCAGGTGGAATCCATTGCCGAACGCGTGCGGCAAGCGGTCCAGAAACAAGCGATGCAACATCTGAATAGAAGCGACGGCATAAGCGTCGTTACCATCAGTGTCGGCGTCGCATATGGAGTCATTGGCGAAGGTCTCACCATTGACAGCCTGATTAAAACAGCAGACAGGGCCCTCTATACCGCAAAACGCGAGGGGCGAAATCGAGTCGCTTTTCGCTTTCCGCAAGCGGCCTGATGCCCAAGCCAAAATAAAATCCAAGCCGAATAGACCGCAGATTATTTGATACACTTGGCAATTAAAATGGCGGTGCCGCGGAGCCACTTATCGAAGCTTTCGTCTCGCTTCGATCTTGTCCCAGATCATTGCTGCGATATCGGGCCCGCCCAGTCTTTTCACGGCGCGAATGCCGGTCGGCGAAGTCACATTGATTTCGGTGAGAAAACCGCCGATCACATCAATGCCGACAAACAGCAATCCGCGCTCCCGCAGGGCAGGGCCAAGCCGCACGCAGATTTCACGTTCGCGGTCGCTGAGTTCGGTCATCTGCGCAGCACCCCCGCGCACCATGTTCGACCGCAGGTCATCAGCCGCCGGAACGCGATTGACGGCGCCGGCGAATTCTCCATCGACCAGAATGATCCGTTTATCACCGTGCCTCACCGCCGGCAGAAATTGTTGCACCACCCAGGGCTCGCGGAAAGTTGTCGAGAACAGATCATAAAGCGAGCCAAAATTAAGGTCTTCCTCGGCAATCCGGAACACAGCTGCACCACCCGCCCCATAGAGTGGCTTCATGACGATATCTTTGAACTCGCTCCGAAAGGCTTTGATCTCCGACAAATCCCTGGTGATCAGGGTCGGCGGCATCAAATCAGCAAACTGAGTGACAAACACTTTTTCCGGCGCGTTACGCACCTCTTTGGGATCATTGATAACCAGCGTGTTCGGATGAATGCGCTCCAACAGATGCGTGGCCGAGATGTAGGCAAGGTCAAACGGCGGGTCCTGACGCATCAACACCACGTCGTACGCGCCGAGATTGACCCGGCGGGAATCCCCCAGCTTGAAGTGACCATCCTCGTGTTCGTACACCGTGAGCGGTTCAATTGTCGCAAATACGTCATTGCCGCGCATCGCGAGCCGATCCGGGGTGTAGTAATCGATCGCGTGGCCGCGCGCTTGCGCTTCCAGCAGCAACGCAAAAGTGGAATCGCCTCGCACATTGATCGAAGCGATCGGGTCCATCTGCACGGCGACTTTCAAGCCCATTGAATCCTCATCCGATCAATGCTGTGGAGCACGAAAATGAAAACCCGGAGTTAACATTTTTGCTGCAAAGGTATCCTGATCGGGTACTACGACAAAAAATGTCGTCAGAAAATGATTATTTGGTACGCGGGGGACAATGATTGCTCGTTTAAGGTTTTCGATTGCCGCCAAGCTTTACGTGATCTTTGCTGTTATGGCTGTGGCCACATTGGCTCTCGCGACTTTCGCCTTGATCAATTCCCAGCGCAATGCCGCCACGACGGCAGAGCTTGAATCCGCGTATATCGGCACGCAAAACGTCGAACGGGTCAATGGGCTGATTTATGCGGTTGTGATGGAATCGCGCGGCATTTACATGTCGCCCGATATCGCGACGGCGAAAAAATTCGCCACGCCATTGCTGAAATATAATGATCAAATTGCCGAAGTTGTAACCGAATGGAAGCGCGTGGTGCGCTCGGACGATTCCGATCTGTTCAAACAATTCGCCGGGCGCATTGAAACGTTCCGGAATTTCCGGCGTGAACTTGTTCGGTTAGGTACCGAGGTAAGTCCGGCGGAAGGCCGAAGTTTCGGCGACAATGATGCCAACCGCACGGTCCGTGGCGCCCTTAACAAGGACCTCGACAGTTTGGCCAAACTTTATCGTGAGCGTGCCAAGAAACTTCATGGCGAGCTTGAGAACAATTGGCGCGCGACGGTGCTGGTGCTGACTATCCTTGCCAGCTTTGCGCTCCTGCTTGCAGTGGCGGGCAAAATGATCATTTGGCGCAGCGTTGCCCGGCCGCTCGCCCTGATCACCCGTGTCACCGCGGCGGTTGCCTCTGGAGAACGCGGGGTCGTTATTCCATTTAACACGCGTTATGACGAAATCGGCGCGCTGGCGCGCTCGATCAAAATCTTTGGCGAGGCGATGGATCGCAACGCGGAACTCACGGCCGATGTTGCCGCTGAGGCAGACACCCGCGTCAAACGTGAACAATACATGGCGGATGAAATTCGGCGATTCAGCGCTGAAATCGAAGCGGCGCTTGCCGACTTTGGTCGGATTGCCGAACAGATGGTCGGTGCCTCGACAGAATTATCGAACGCCGCCGAGCAGGCAAGCACCCGGACCAGAGGCGCTGCCTCCGCATCGGCTCAAGCCTCGAACAGCGTGCGTGATATTGCCATGGCAACCGAGGAACTCTCGGCGTCTGTCGCTGAAATTGATCGTCAGGTCGCGCAATCCAAGGCGATTGCCGAGCAGGCCATCGACGAGGCAAGTCGCACGGATACCGAGATTAAAGCGCTCAATGAAGCGGCTAAACGGATCGGTGATGTGGTTCAACTGATTACGGCAATTGCCGAGCAAACTAATCTGCTCGCCTTGAATGCAACGATCGAGGCTGCCCGCGCGGGTGATGCGGGTCGTGGCTTTGCTGTTGTGGCAAGTGAGGTGAAGGCGCTGGCAGGGCAGACCGCCAAGGCCACGGACGAGATATCGACCCAGATCGCCGGGATGCAACAAGCAACTGTTCGATCGGTCGATGCCATTACGGCCATCCAGCGCACCATTGGAGAAATTGGCTCCATCACGTCGACCATCGCCGCGGCTGTTACCGAACAAGGCGCGGCGACGCAGGAAATTGCCCGCAGTGCGGAAATCGCTTCGCGCAATGCTGCCGAAACGGCACAAGAGGTCGATCGGGTTAATGAAGCCACTGCCAATACCGGAACCAATGTGTCGACCGTTTCCGGTGTTGCCGACAGTCTGGGCAGTGTATCCAAACGCATCCGTAGCCAGGTCGACGGCTTCTTTGAGAAGCTGCGAGCCGCGTGACCCTAGTGTTTCGATTCCGACGCTCGTCTCCGTTTGACGCGCATGCTTGCACGAACGTCGGAAATCAAAGGAACACCAGCAACTTTATGATTTCTAGTGTGGTTTCGGATTTGACGTTCCTATTTGAGTTCGCCGCGAATGGATAGGAACCTCAAATCCACCACACTAGGCCGCTATCCCGTCATATCAAATGCTGCTTCGATATGATGGGGGATGCGCCGCGGCACAACAAGCACAGCATCAAAGCGCATATCGCAGGCCGCATGCTTGGGGTGGCTTGCAAGCCATGCTTCCGCCGCGCCTGCAATTCTGCGCCGCTGACGATCGGTAACCGCTTCGGCCGCATCTTCTACGCGATCGCGCGCTTTGACTTCGACAAAGATCAGGAGATTGCGGCGGCGCGCCACAATATCGATTTCCCCAAGCGGGCTGCGCCAGCGGCGGGCGAGAATTCGATAGCCTTTCGCAAGCAGAAGGGCAGCCGCACGGCTTTCCGCTGAAAGCCCGAGATGGAAGGCTGCGCGGCGCTCCGCGCTGGGCGCGGCCGTTTGTTTGTTTGACAAGTCTCCGCGTTCAATCCGTTGCCGCATCGCGTTGGTCCGTTTTGAGTTCGAGCGCGCGGTTGTAAACATCCCGACGCGACCATCCGGTCACCGCAGCGACTTCGGCAACCGCATCTTTCAACGACACACGCGTAAGGGCGGCTCGCAACAAATCGTCGAGATCGTGTTCATTACTCTTGTCTGCGTCGACTGGTGGTGGGGCAACGATAACAACAATTTCTCCCCGCGGCTCGGATTCGGCAAACTTGTCTGCAAGCGTCAAAAGATCGCCTCGACGAACTTCCTCATACATTTTCGTAAGTTCGCGACAGACTGCAGCCTCGCGGCCGCCAAAGGCTGCACCGAGATCGGCAAGCGTCTCGGCAATCCGTGGTCCGGTTTCATAGAAAACCAGCGTTGCCGGAATGCGCGAGAGCTCGGCAATTCGCGCGCGCCGGGCTATTTGCTTGCTCGGTAAAAAGCCTTCAAACAAAAACCGGTCGGTCGGCAATCCCGCAACATTGAGCGCGGCAAGGACGGCGGATGCGCCGGGAGCCGCGGTCACGGCACATCCCGCGTCGTAGACCGCGCGCACCAGCTTGTATCCGGGGTCAGAAATGAGGGGCGTTCCCGCATCGGAAATGAGCGCCACAGCAGAACCTGCCGCGATTTTGTCAAGCAGTTTGGGCCGCGCGGCGGCGGCGTTGTGGTCGTGATAAGGCGTCAATGGGGTGTTGATGCCGTAGTGGTCGAGCAACTTGCGGCTGATGCGCGTATCTTCACAGGCGATCAAGTCGGCCGCGGCAAGAATCTCCAAGGCGCGTATGGTGACGTCCCGCAGGTTCCCGATCGGGGTCGCAACCAAATAGAGCCCGGGCGCTAAAGCGGGCGCGTGAGCAACCGTGCCACCAATCGTGTATCGACCGGTTTGATCTTTGGAAGGGGGTTTTTGCTGGGATCCGGACATTGCTACTTAAGGGTTTTGGGCCGAAGCATTAACACGGGTAAGGCTTAAAACACCGCTTCAAGCGTTGCGGACTGTCGCACAAATTGTACTGGCCACATACTGGGGTGGTTTTTCCGATGCTAATCCGGCACGGAAGCGAGTACGGTCAGATAAGTGTTCACCCGCATTATGACATTAATTGTCCGCGTTTAGAGCCTGATCTGGAAAGTGGGAACCGGTTTTCCGGAAAATCACGCTCAAACAAAAACATAGAGCGCGTTCATTTGAGTTGAATTGCGACCGCGCTCTATGCTTTTGTTTTGGCGCGTTTTCTGTACGCGAAATCGTACCAACCCGGACAAGTCCGATGGGCTGTTTCGCTTGAAAACGCGTCTCAGGGACGCGGAGAGGAGGGCGGCCGTGGTGGGGTTCTCACATCGGATCAAATGCACGCGTATCATTTGTACGGTGACGGCACTCGCTTTAACCGCATGGCTTGCGGCATGCTCGGGCCTGCCTGGGTCCGGCAGTTCGGGATTGGACATCTTTGGCACGAACCAGCCATCTCCGCCGCCTGTGCCTGCCGGTCCGCCTCAGCCGGCAACCGCAATCGGAACCGGCCAGGTTCGGGTTGCTCTTATTCTGCCGTTATCTGCAACCGGTAATGCGGGCCTTACCGCCCAGTCCATGAAAAACGCCGCAGACATGGCTTTGGCTGAGTTCAATAGTCCGAATATTCAACTTCTGGTGAAAGACGATAACGGCTCGGCTCAGGGGGCGCAGCAGGCAGCCCAACAGGCGGCCGATGAGGGCGCTGAAATTGTTCTTGGGCCACTATTTGCTCACAGCGTCGGCGCAGCCGCGCAAGTCGCGCGCGGTCGCAATATTCCCATGATCGCCTTTTCCACCGACGCCAATGTTGCGGCGCGTGGTGTTTATTTGCTGAGCTTCTTGCCGGAAGCCGACGTTGATCGTGTCGTCGAATATGCAATCGCCAACGGCAAACGCTCGTTTGCCGCGTTGGTCCCCGACAATGCTTATGGCGCCGTGGTCGAGGCCGAACTCAGGCAGGTTGTTGCGCGCAAAGGCGGCCGCGTCATTGGGCTTGAGCACTATCCGTCTGATAAGACGCAAATTCAGGAGCCGGTTCGAAGGCTCGCTGAATCCGCGCGACAGGCCGACACGATTTTCATTCCCGACAGTGGCGACATGGTTTCTGCTCTCGTGCAGGCCCTTGCCGCGAATGGCGTGAGTTCCAAGCGCGTTCAATTGGTCGGAACCGGGGTGTGGGATAACGATCCACGCATTGCTGCCGATAGCGCGCTGCAAGGCGGCATTTACGCCGCCTCGGATACCGCGGGATATCGCAACTTCGCCAACCGCTACCGCCGTCGCTTTAGTCAGGATCCGGTGCGCGCGGCAACGCTCGCCTACGATGCGGTTTCGCTCGTGGCCGCTCTGGTCAAGACGCAGGGGCAACAACGGTTTTCTGAAGAAATCCTGACCAACGCCTCGGGCTTCTCCGGCGTTGACGGCATTTTCCGTTTCCGGCCTGACGGCACCAATCAACGCGGGCTGGCGGTTCTGCGGGTGACGTCGTCCGGCGGACAAGTCGTGAGTGCGCCGCCAAAATCCTTCGCCGCGCCGGGCACGTAATACGTAAAACGTTAGCTAAACAATCAGCCATGTTCACGGAACGCAGGCGGAGTCTCGCGTGTCGAAGTGACGTCGAGCGCAAGCAGAGCAGAAGCCTGATCGACTCTGTGTGCATCAGCTAGAATGATGCACATTTCGAACAAAGCCGGTCGCCATCGGCTAGGCCACACCTCTGACAAATGGCGTGGCGGACTGTACTCTGCGCTAATCGCTTTGAAAGTTCCTCGTCACGAACCAAACGGATCATCTTCAAGCGATTATTTTGATTTCGCTTTTGAAGCGCGCTTCTGTGGATTGTTCGGGAGATCAAAGGTGATTTTGTTGGGGGTCGGCGGCAGCAATGGCAAATTAATTTCTGCTTGGCTAAATGTGAGTGCGGTCAAGTCTCGATACAGTGGCCACACGGTCGATCTGATCATGCCCTTAGCCACGGTCTCAAAGTCTTGACTGCTGAGCAGATCATTTTTGGACCGCAGGCCGAAAAGGTACGTGGCCTTGAACTCAATAAGCGAAACATTATCCAATCGCTTTCCCGCAGTTAGGATGCAGAATCCGAACGAATATCCGTTGTTTCCCGGGCGGACGGACTCTACCGAAACATTGTAATACAGAGTCGCATCCTCCTCCTTTTTCCCGTCAGGAACCGCCGTGCGGTTCATCTGAGATTGCACAAGCACACTCGACAATGGCACGTACAAATCTGAACGGAGCTGATTGAGAGGAGTCTTGGGAGTTCTGGAAGCCTTGGCCATCAGCTGTCACCTCGTTCCATTGAGACCCAAGGCATGTTTGGTTTTGCTTCGAGAAGCTGGCGTATGCTGTCAGGGGTTCTGTAACGCTTTTCGATTTCGTCAGACATAGCTCGGTGGCTCGTCGCGATGACCTGCCACATAGGGGACGTTGGGCGCTCGCTATGTGTCATATCGAAGACGTGTTCAACGAAGGCGGCGTTCCATTTTAAAGCCTGGGCGGAGGACGCCTCTATATAGTGCTCTATCGCGTTGACGACGAATGTATTTAGTGTCTCATCCCGCTCCGCAGCGGTCATCGCAGCGCGCTTATGCAGTTCCGGAGACAAGCGAACATTAAATGAGCCTTTGAACGGCTTTGATGGCTCTTTCTTGAGCTCAACGCATGTAGCTATGTAGTCATCGACAAGTTCTTCAAACGCCGCTTGCGTACCTGAGGCGCTATCGCACTCGGTTGTGATAAAGTCGTCAATATGAAGAACACGGATTACCAATCGGCCATTCTGAAAGTCGACCGTCCCTTGATAATCCT
>DATAIA010000561.1:0-2235 GCA_036262895.1 Xanthobacteraceae bacterium | reverse complement strand
TGGCGCTGGCGAGGGTGCTTTTATCCATGCCAATCCCCGTATCGGTGACGGCGATACAGACATGGCGTCCCCTTTTCGCAGGGTCCGATTCACTTTGGGCCGGGCGCTCGCGGGCTGAAATAACGATAGAGCCACCTTTTGGCATAGCGTCTTTTGCATTCACCGCCAGGTTGAGGATCGCAAGCTCGAGCTGGTTGGGGTCAGCCGTGATCTTGGGCACGCTGAGCGGGAATCGTGTTTCGATCTGGACGGAGGGGCCGAGCGAGCTTTGCAGCAGGTTCTTCATCCCGCGGATGAGCTCGGTCACGTCAATGGGTTTTAGATTAAGCTCCTGACGCCGCGCGAATGCGAGCATGCGCTGGGTCAGAGCAGCGCCGCGCTGTGCCCCCTGCATCGCATTGTCAAGAAACTGGCTGGACTGAACGTCGTCGGCAGGCAAGCGACGTTTCAGAAGCTCAAGGCTCCCCTGGATCGCCATGAGAAGGTTGTTGAAGTCATGAGCAACCCCGCCGGTCAGATGGCCGATTGCCTCCATCTTCTGCGCCTGAACCAGGGCTTCACGCGTGCGTTCAAGAGTTTGCTCAGCATGAACGCGTTCGGTAACGTCACGCGTGATCTTCGCAAAACCGATCAGCACGCCATCCGGATCGTGAATCGCGTCGATGACGACATTCGCATGGAAAGTCGTGCCGTCCTTTCGTACGCGAAGGCCTTCCTTCTCGAACTTTCCTTCTGATCGCGCGGTCGCCAGCGCAAGGGCGGGAAGGCCAGCACTTTTGTCTTCCTCAGTATAAAAGCGGGAAAAATGCTCGCCGATGATTTCTGCCGGGCTGTAGCCCTTGATGCGTTCTGCACCCGCGTTCCAGCTTGCTACTTTGCCATCCGGGCTCAAGAGATAGATCGCGTAGTCCGTCACGCCCTGCACGAGAAGGCGAAATTGCTCCTGACTTTTATGGAGCTCTGCTTCCGCCGCCCGACGCTCCGTCAGATCCCGTGTAACTTTGGCGAAGCCGACAAGCTTGCCATCGCTATCGCGGATCGGGTCTATGATCACGTAAGCCCAGAAATGGCTGCCGTCCTTTCGTACACGCCAGCCTTCGTTCTCAAACTTTCCCTCGCGCGCTGCAGTCTCAAGCGCGCGCTGCGGCAGCCCTGATTTCCGGTCTTCCTCGGTGTAAAACCTTGAAAAATGCTCACCGATGATTTCCGATTCCTGGTAGCCCTTGAATCGTCTTGCCCCGGGATTCCAGCTGGTGACAATTCCGGTCGGGTCGAGCATGTAGATGGCGTAATCCGTGACCGCCTCCACCAGCATGCGGTACCGGCCTTCCGAAGATGATGATGCCTCTAATCTTTCCTTGTGCTCCAATTTGTCTCCGCCTTCGCATTACCGATAACAGGAATATACGCCTAGCGGCTGGAAAGGTTCCAAGGATACGGGAACGCCGCGCCCAGTTTGTGGTTAACGGGCGATGCGCCGCTACTTTTTCCATTTAGTCGGTGACCTTCCGGCACGCGACGTTTTGGGCCATAATGCGCTGACGACAAAGAGGCTCGCGCCGATGCCCGGACAATCGCGCACCGAATCGGCACGCGGTGGCCCGCTATGGTTCGCGAAGAAAATTACGTATCCGTCGTAAACGAAGATGATGTGGAGATCGGGCGTGTGATGGTCTCGTCGTACACTGCGTGACATGAGGAGGCTTGCCGAGGCGCCCGCGCCCCGGCTAACTTCAGCAATCAATATTTCCGGATTCTGCCTTTGCTCCCTGTGCGGCTGTCGGCTGTCCCTGCATCTGGCGCTGCGCGTATTCTGATGATGCGGCCGTGTTGCTTGAAGCGTGGTTCATCGTCGACGTCGGGGGATGTTCACCGCTGCGAGCGGCGGTGTTGGCGGTGCCGGTGGTCGATTGAGCGGCTCCCGGCGTCGGGCCGTAGCCCGCGTCCTTGTTAGCCGTGTTGCACGGCCCGGCAAACGACAAGCTGGTGCTGAGTAGAAGTGCGGCGCAGCTTGTGAAGAGGAGAGGTCCAGCCTTCATGACAGGACTCCATGAGTTGCAGTTGCGGATAACATCCGCGATGCTAGCAGGGTTCCTGTATCGCCAGCTCTTTGGAAGACCGTCCTATCGAGGAGGCTGAAGCTCGGGCGAGTTCAGGCGAACGCTTGTTATCTCAAAATGGAACCGGGTCGAATGGAGCAAGTGCGGGAATCGGCGAAGAAGGTTGTTTTGGTTG
>DATAIA010000560.1:0-9603 GCA_036262895.1 Xanthobacteraceae bacterium | reverse complement strand
AATCAATTGATTGCTGTGCTTGCGGGCGAGGGCGAGGACCCGAAAAAGATTTCCGCTCCCGCTGCGGCCGCGCCTGCGAAATCTGCTCCCCCTGCGGCGCCTACCGCACCTGCCGCCTCTGCCGCCTCTGCCGCCCAGTCTGTTGCTCCTGCCAAAGCTCCTGCACCGTCAATGCCTGCACCGGCGGCTCAGCCAAACACCGCGCCGGCAGGCAATGGTCATGGTGTCAGAGTTTTCGCGTCGCCGCTTGCAAGGCGTCTCGCGAAGGAATTCGGTATCGATGTTTCACGTGTTCAAGGCTCCGGCCCTCACGGCCGGGTGGTTGCCCACGATGTTGAATCGGCGAAGGCCGGCGGCGCACTGAAAGCGCCTGCGGCAGGCGCGGCATTGGCTTTCCAGGCCCCGTCGGATGACAAGATCCGCGCACTGTTTGAACCGGGCAGCTACGAAGTTGTGCCGCATGACAACATGCGCAAAATCATCGCGCGACGTCTAACCGAAGCCAAACTGACGATCCCGCATTTTTATCTCACGGCGGACTGCACAATTGATGCGCTCCTGTCCGCGCGCGAAGAAATCAATGCTTCTGCGCCGAAGGATAAAGAGGGAAAGCTAGCCTACAAGCTTTCCGTCAATGACTTCATCATTAAGGCGCTAGCCTTGTCGCTCCAAAAAATTCCCGATGCCAATGTGTCGTGGACGGAAGGCGCGATGCTCAAGCACACGCATTCTGATGTGGGCGTCGCTGTTGCCATTCCAGGCGGGTTGATCACTCCCGTCGTGCGGCACGCTGAAGAGAAATCGCTCTCGGCCATTTCCAACGAAATGAAGGATCTCGCTGCTCGCGGGCGCGCGCGTCGGTTGAAGCCTGAAGAATACCAAGGCGGTTCAACTGCGATTTCCAATCTCGGCATGTTCGGCATCAAGGATTTCGCCGCGGTTATCAATCCGCCTCATGCGACGATTCTTGCGGTCGGGATGGGTGAGGAGAGAGCGGTCGTGAAAAAAGGCGTGATCAGCGTTGCAACCCAAATGACGGTCACGCTTTCCACCGATCACCGCGCGGTTGACGGTGCGCTGGCAGCCGAACTGATGGCCGCCTTCAAAGGGTTCATCGAAAATCCGGTGATGATGCTGGTGTAATTTCTGCCGCCTTCAGTCAGATCAACAAGAATTCGAGAAAGCTAAAGCGCAATGGCTGATACGAGCTTCGATATCATCATCATTGGATCGGGCCCGGGCGGTTATGTCACCGCAATCCGTGCCGCTCAGCTCGGATTCAAGGTCGCGATTGCCGAGCGCGATTATCTCGGCGGTATCTGCCTCAATTGGGGATGCATTCCGACCAAAGCGCTGCTGCGCTCGGCCGAGATCTATCATTACATGCAGCACGCCAAGGACTACGGCCTGTCGGCTGAGAAAATCGGTTTCGACGCTGAAGCTGTGGTGCAGCGCTCGCGTGGCGTCTCGAAGCGCCTCAATGAGGGCGTCGGCTTTCTGATGAAGAAAAATAAAGTCCAGGTGATCTGGGGCGAGGCGAGCATCGACGCGCCGGGCAAGATCACCGTGAAGGCAAAAGGCGAGGGGCCGAAAGGTGCGCTCGGTCCGGGTAGTTATCAGGCCAAGCATATCATTATCGCAACCGGCGCGCGCCCGCGTGCGTTGCCTGGAATAGAGCCAGATCAAAAGCTGATCTGGACCTATTTCGAAGCGATGGTTCCCAAACAAATGCCGAAATCGCTGCTCGTCATCGGTTCGGGCGCGATCGGAATTGAATTTGCGTCGTTCTATCGAACGATGGGATGCGACGTAACAGTTGTTGAAGTTCTGCCGCAAATTCTCCCGGTCGAAGATGCGGAAATTGCCGGCTTGGCGCGCAAGGCCCTGGAGAAGCAGGGCATCAAAATCCTGACAAGCGCCAAAGTCTCAAGCGTTGAAAAAAAGGCCGATAGCGTTACGGCGCAGATCGAAGACGCCAAAGGCGTTAAATCGTCGATATCTGTCGAGCGCGTGATTTCGGCCGTAGGGGTCACCGGCAATATCGAAGGGCTCGGGCTTGAGAAGCTCGGCGTGAAAACCGATCGGGGCACCATTGTCATCGATGGGTTCGGGTGCACCAATGTGCCCGGCATTTATGCAATCGGCGATGTCGCCGGGCCGCCGATGCTGGCACACAAGGCTGAGCATGAAGGCGTGATTTGCGTCGAAGCCATCAAGGGATTGAACCCCCACCCGATGGATAAGCGCCTGATCCCGGGCTGCACCTATTGCAACCCGCAGGTTGCCTCCGTTGGCCTCACTGAGGCCAAGGCCAAGGAAATGAAATACGACATCCGGGTCGGCCGCTTCCCCTTTATGGGCAACGGCAAAGCGATTGCGCTCGGCGAGCCGGAAGGTCTGATCAAAGTCATTTTCGACAAAAAAACCGGTCAACTGCTTGGTGCTCATATGGTCGGCGCGGAAGTCACCGAACTGATCCAGGGCTATGTGGTCGCCATGAATCTGGAAACGACCGAAGAAGAACTGATGCACACGGTATTCCCGCATCCGACCCTGTCAGAAATGATGAAGGAAGCGGTACTCGATGCGTATGGGCGGGTCCTTAACATTTAAGTGCCAGATTCAGGGTTTAGCCGTCCGCGGCAATGACTTGCGGCGCGTATTTTTCGTTCGTAAGTAAGCATCGGGATTTGGAGAAAAAATGGCAGTCGTTCTCGATACTGTCAGCCGGCCGCGGCATCCGGAAAAGGTCAATCGTCCGGAAAGCGCGGTATCGCGCAAGCCAGACTGGATCCGCGTCAAGGCTCCAGGCTCGCCTGGTTTTTCCGAGACAAGCCGCATCGTGCGCGAGAATGGGTTGCACACGGTTTGTGAGGAGGCGGGCTGCCCAAATATTGGCGAGTGCTGGGAAAAGAAACACGCCACCTTCATGATCATGGGGGATACCTGCACTCGCGCCTGCGCATTTTGCAACGTGAAGACCGGATTGCCCGGGCCGCTCGATCACAGTGAACCTGACCATGTTGCTGCCGCGGTCGAAAAGCTTGGGCTCGCACATATCGTCATCACCTCGGTTGACCGGGATGATCTGGCTGACGGAGGCGCGAACCATTTCGCGGCAGTGATCCGCGCCATCCGTGCGCGTAACCCGTCTACAACGATCGAAGTTTTGACCCCGGATTTTCTCCGCAAGGACGGCGCGATTGAAGCCGTGGTTGCCGCGCGTCCTGACGTGTTCAATCACAATCTGGAAACGGTTCCCTCGCGCTATCTCACTGTGCGGCCTGGCGCCCGTTATTTCCATTCCGTGCGGTTGCTGCAGCAGGTCAAGGAACTCGACCCGAAGATGTTCACCAAGTCAGGCATCATGCTCGGGCTCGGTGAAGAGCGAAACGAAGTGCTGCAGCTCATGGACGATTTACGCAGCGCTGATGTCGATTTTCTGACCATCGGACAATACTTGCAGCCGACGCGCCGCCATCATCCTGTGGTCCGCTTTGTCACACCTGATGAGTTCAGTGCCTACGAAACCATTGCCTACTCCAAAGGATTCCTGATGGTTTCGTCGTCGCCGCTCACCCGCTCTTCCCATCATGCAGGCGACGATTTCGCGCGTCTGCGGGCAGCGCGCGAAGCGAAGCTTGGTCGGTAAGCCCTGGTGGAGTGGATTTGATATTCGCTACCCACTTGGCTGCGAGCTCGCGAGGCGAATATCAAATCCAGAACTCCACTAGCAGTTTATATGTGCTAGTGGTCCTTTGATTCAAACATTCGCTAAAGGATCACGCCGAAACGGGATGCGAATGTTTGAATCGGACCACTAGATATGCCGCGATTTTCCACCAAGCGCCGCGTTCGACATGCGGCTGCGAATATGTTCGCTCTTGTCGCCGACGTCGAACACTATCCCGAATTCGTTCCGCTCTGTCAGGCCACCAAAATCCGCCGTCGCGTCGAAAGCGGAGAGGGCGTTGAAATTCTGACGGCGGATATGACAGTTGCCTACAAAATGATCCGGGAGACCTTCACGAGCCGGGTCACACTCGATCGGCCGCGGTTGCAGATTTTGGTCGAATATCTCGAAGGCCCGTTTCGGCAACTCGATAATCGCTGGACGTTTATTCCAATCGATGACCAGACGAGCGAGGTCGAGTTTTACATTTCTTACGAATTCAAAAGCCGCACGCTCGGCTTCGTCATGGGGGCCGTTTTCGATTCTGCCTTCCGCCGGTTTGCTGAAGCGTTTGAGCGCCGGGCGGACGCTGTCTATGCGGGGGCTTGAAGGAGCGTCAGTTCCTCAAGCATTGCAAGCGCGACCAGAACCGATTGAGCGCGCACTTGTGCGCGGCCGATGTCGCCAAAACGCTCTTCTCTGTGAAGCAATTGGCCTGCGCGCGATGCGGCCGCGAAATGGACCAATCCCACGGGCTTTTCCGGCGTGCCGCCGCTCGGGCCGGCAATGCCTGTTATGGCTACGCTGATGTCGGCTGACGAATTTGCGATCGCGCCTTGTGCCATTGCTTCAGCGGTTTGTTTGCTCACCGCGCCGTAAGTTGCAATGGTTGGTTGCGGAACGCCGAGCATCGTCTCTTTCGCCGCATTGGAATAGGTAACAAACCCGCGCTCGACCACATCTGACGATCCGGCAATTTCCGTCAGTGCGCCGGCCACAAGTCCGCCGGTGCAGGATTCAGCCGTGGCAATCATCAAACGGCGGGCGCGGCACGCATCAAGAACACGCTGTGCTGCTTCGCCGAATTGATCGCGCATCATTCAGTCCAGGGCAGACGAACGGTCGCTGTGGCCATTGCCACGATGCCTTCACTACGTCCGGTGAAGCCGAGCTGTTCGCTCGTGGTCGCTTTGACCGCAACACGATCGGCACCAATGCCGACAATCTCTGCAATACGCTCACGCATCTTGTCGCGATGCGGCCCGATCCGCGGGGTTTCGCAAACGATGGTGAGATCAAGATGCGTAATCCGCCCGCCCCGGGCACGGACCCGTTCGACGGCGAAGGCAAGAAAGCGGTCGGACGAAGCTCCGCGCCATTGCGGATCGCTCGGCGGAAAATGGGAACCGATGTCGCCGTCGGCCAATGCCCCAAGCACGGCATCGGTCAACGCATGCAGCGCCACATCCGCATCGGAATGGCCGGATAGCCCTCGACCGTGAGGAATACGGAGGCCGCCCAATGTGACGTGATCGCCTTCGCCGAACGCATGGACATCGAAGCCATTGCCGGTTCGGATATCGGCAAGCGCCAGTGCATGTTCCTGCTCGGCACGAACGAAATCGTCGGCTGATGTCAGCTTCACGTTGTTCTTCTCTCCTTCGAATACAGAAACCTTGAGACCGGCCCATTCGGCAAGGGCGGCATCGTCGGTAAAATCATCCCGTCCTTCTTTCGCGGCGCGACGATGAGCGTCGAGCAGCTTGGCGTAATCGAAAGCCTGCGGGGTTTGGACAATGCGCAGCCGGGAGCGATCAAGCGTTTGCGCGATAATACCGGATTGGTCGACGGCTTTGACCGTATCGGTTACCGCTAGGCCCGGTATCGCCGCGCCACTTTCCACGGCAGCACGGATAGCGCGGCTGATCAGCGACGAGGAGGCGAACGGTCGGGCAGCATCGTGGACAAGCACGATGCTCGGCGGATTCTTCGCGAGAGCTTCCAGGCCTGCGCGCACAGAGGCCTGCCGGGTTGTCCCGCCTGCCGTCGGTGATGAAATTTTAAGCCCCTCCGCCGCTTTTTTATACAGCTCCTGGTCATCGGGATGGATGACAGGCTGCACGGTCGAGATTTCAGGATGATCGGCGAACAGCATCAGGCTCAACCGCATCACGGATTGCCCCCCGACTGACAGATATTGTTTCGGGGTTTGACCACCGACGCGCAGTCCTCGACCGCCCGCGACCACGATTGCTGCAACACCAGACGACATTTCGCCCTTTTCCAGTTTTGACCGTTATCTCCAGGGCTTTACCGCGTCATCTCAGTCCAGCAAACCAGATTCACAATGTCTGGCAAAATGCTGCATCGCAGCACTTGTATGCCCTACAGAATTGGCTAAACTGTATGCATATGGCGTAAATGCCTAAAATGTGAGCATTATGCTTCATTCGTCGAGCTCATTCCCCGACACTCCCTTGGCAATCGGAGCAATCCAAGTGCCAAACCGGGTGATTTTGGCTCCGATGTCCGGCGTTACCGATTTGCCCTTTCGTGAACTCGTTGCGGGCCTTGGGGCCGGGCTTGTGGTTTCGGAGATGACCGCGAGCGAGGAACTTGCACTCGGCGATAGGGAAGCCCTTTTGCGCGCGGAAGGGCCAGCCAACGGCACTCATGTTGTTCAACTTGCCGGTTGCGACTCCAAGTGGATGGCGGAGGGCGCGCGAATTGCCGAAGCGTCCGGTGCCGACATCATCGACATCAATATGGGGTGCCCTGCAAAACGCGTGACCAACGGCTACGCGGGGTCTGCCCTGATGCGCGATCTCGATCATGCAACGGCGCTGATTGAAGCGACAGTTGGTGCCGTGACCGTTCCCGTGACGTTGAAAATGCGCCTGGGATGGAACGATCAATCCATCAATGCGCCGGAATTGGCGCGCCGCGCCGAGCAGTCAGGCGTTCAACTTGTAACCGTTCATGGCCGCACGCGATGTCAGTTCTACAAGGGTATTGCGGATTGGCAGGCGGTTCGTTCCGTCAAACAGGCCATTTCCATCCCCGTTGTTGTGAACGGTGATATCGCAACATTCGAAGACGCGGATCGTGCGCTTGCCGAGTCTGGCGCCGATGCAATCATGATTGGACGAGCAGCCGGCGGTCGTCCCTGGTTGCCCGGTCAGCTTGCTCGCTACCTGCAAACCGGACAGCGCGAGAAGGATCCGGCGCTCGAACATCAGCATGCCATGGCAGCAAAGCTTTACCGGCACATGCTCGATCATCATGGCGCCGGCATCGGTCTGCGCCACGCCCGCAAGCATCTCGGTTGGTTTCTGGATTCGGCAGCGGCAGCGTGCGGGCATGCGCCCGATCTGCTGAAGCGATTCCGTAATCTCGTTCTCACTGCTGAGCAGCCTGCAATGGCTCTGGCGGGCTTGAGGAATGCCTATGACGCATTCGCCACGAGGGTACCGGCATGAACCTCGTACACGCTGGAAACACTATACGGCAGAGTTCGGCGGATGTCGTTCTCAACGCATTGCCTCATCCGGTTCTGATGATCGAGGCCGATGGCAAGATTGCGGACGCGAACGTCGCAGCCGAGGCATTTTTCGACATATCCGTTCCGGTCCTGCGTCGGCACGCGGTGCGCGATCTTGTTCCTTTCGGGAGTCCGTTGCTTGCGATCATCGATCAGGTGCGCGGACGCGATGCGCCGGTGAATGAATATCGCGTCGATCTCAGTACGCCGCGCAATCCTGGAGAACGTATCGTCGATCTTCACGTCGCGCCCGTTCCGGAGCGGCCGGACCACGTGGTCGTGATGCTGATGGAACGCACCATCGCCGATAAAATGGATCGGCAATTGACGCATCGTGGCGCGGCACGATCCGTTGTGGCGCTCGCGGCAATGCTTGCTCACGAAATTAAAAATCCCTTGTCGGGAATTCGTGGTGCGGCACAATTGTTAGAGCAATCGGCAGCCGAAGATGATCGGACTTTGACGCGCCTGATCTGCGACGAAACCGATCGTATCGTCAAACTTGTCGATCGGATGGATGTCTTTGCTGACGAACGGCCGATCGCACGCGAGCCGGTCAACATTCACGTGGTACTCGATCACGTGAAGAAGCTGGCCCAAACTGGGTTTGGCCGTCACATCAAATTCATCGCCGAATACGATCCGTCGTTGCCCCCGGTTTTCGCCAATCGCGATCTTCTCATTCAGGTTTTTTTGAACCTGGTGAAAAATGCGGCCGAGGCGATTGGGGAAACGGCGACCGACGGCGAAATCCAACTCACCACCGCATTTCGCCCCGGTGTGCGGCTTTCCATGCCGGGGTCCAAAACTCGCGTTTCATTACCTCTGGAATTCTGTGTCCGAGACAACGGACCTGGCGTGCCCCAGGAACTGCTGGGGCACCTGTTCGATCCATTCGTGACCACGAAACCGAGCGGAAGTGGCCTCGGACTTGCATTGGTAGCGAAGATCGTAGGTGACCACGGTGGGATCGTCGAATGCGAGTCCCAGCCTGGGCAGACGATCTTCCGCGTGCTGATGCCAGTATTCAACAATGCCGAACCGGACGGCGTGATCTGAGGAAGAGGACCGCATGCATACGGGAAGCATTCTGGTCGCTGATGACGATTCTGCGATCAGGACTGTTCTGAATCAGGCTTTGTCGCGGGCCGGTTATGAGGTGCGTTCGACGAGCAATGCCGCGACGCTTTGGAAATGGGTGAGTCAGGGCGACGGTGATCTCGTCATTACCGACGTGGTGATGCCGGACGAGAATGCGTTCGATCTGTTGCCCCGGATTAAGAAGGCAAGACCCGATCTGCCCATTATCGTCATGAGCGCGCAGAATACGTTCATGACGGCGATCCGTGCGTCGGAGCGTGGCGCTTATGAATACCTGCCGAAGCCTTTTGACCTGAAGGAATTGATCGCCATTGTCGGCCGGGCGCTCTCCGAACCAAAAGAAAAGCTGCAGCCTGCACCTCAAAACGACGAATTCGATGCAATCCCGCTGGTCGGGCGCTCTCCTGCGATGCAGGAAATCTATCGGGTACTGGCGCGCCTGATGCAGACCGACCTGACCGTCATGATCACCGGGGAATCGGGAACGGGTAAGGAGCTCGTCGCCAAAGCCCTGCACGACTACGGCAAGCGCCGCAGCGGACCGTTCGTGGCCATCAACATGGCGGCCATTCCGCGCGATCTCATCGAGTCCGAATTGTTCGGACATGAGAAGGGCGCGTTCACCGGCGCCAATACCCGCAATCCTGGCCGTTTTGAGCAAGCCGACGGGGGTACGCTATTCCTGGATGAAATCGGCGATATGCCGATGGAGGCGCAGACAAGGCTTTTGCGGGTGTTGCAACAGGGTGAGTACACCACGGTTGGTGGCCGTACGCCGATCAAGACCGATGTGCGCATTGTAGCCGCGACCAATAAGGATTTGCGCGGCCTCATCCAGCATGGGTTGTTCCGCGAGGATCTGTTTTTCCGCTTGAATGTGGTCCCGCTGCGCTTACCCCCGCTGCGGGAGCGCCTTGAGGATGTTCCCGACCTGATCCGACACTTCCTGACGCTCGCTGAGCGCGACGGCCTGCCGCCCAAGCAGATCGATCTGGGGGCACTCGAGCGTCTCAAGCGTTACCGCTGGCCCGGTAATGTCCGCGAACTGGAAAATCTCGCTCGGCGATTGGCCGCGCTTTATCCACAGGAAACGATTACGGCCGCTGTCATCGATTCTGAATTGTCTCAGCCCCAGCCGCTTCCCTCAGGCGAAGAGCCGAGCACCGAAGAGAACCTGAGTGCAGTAATTGAACGCTATCTCACGCGGTACTTCATCAGTTTCGGAAATGAGCTACCGCCCCCTGGCCTCTATCACCGGATTTTGCGTGAGGTGGAGTATCCGCTGTTA
>DATAIA010000559.1:0-9926 GCA_036262895.1 Xanthobacteraceae bacterium | reverse complement strand
GTTGAGTACCGGCACGATTTCGTGTCCGTTGTCGATCGCCTGATAAACATTGGCAAGCGTCTGTGCCTCTACGCCCTGACTCGCATCCACGACCAGCAGTGAGCCCTCGCAGGCCGCGAGCGAGCGGTTGACCTCATAGGCGAAGTCAACATGGCCGGGTGTGTCGATCAGATTGAGGATGTAGTCTTTCCCGTCATGCGCCCGGTAAGTGAGCCGCACGGTCTGGGCCTTGATGGTGATGCCGCGCTCGCGCTCGATATCCATGGAATCGAGCACTTGATCGACCATTTCGCGTGCCGAAAGCCCGCCGGTCAGCTGAATCAGCCGATCGGCGAGGGTCGATTTGCCATGGTCGATATGCGCGACGATCGAAAAATTACGAATATTGTCGATCGGGGCCGTCGTCATGGTCGCGAGATAGCACCGCCATGGCGGGGCGGCAAGCGGCCGGACCTTATAGCGTCAATACCCCATCAATAACGGTAATGATCGGGCTTGAACGGCCCCTGCGCCGGCACGCTGATATAGGTCGCCTGCTTCTCGGACAGCTTGGTCAGCTTCACGCCGATCTTATCGAGGTGGAGCCGCGCGACCTTCTCGTCGAGCTGCTTGGGCAGCGTATAGACCTTGCGTTCATACTTGCCGGGATTGGTCCACAGCTCGATCTGCGCCAGCGTCTGGTTGGTAAACGAGGCCGACATGACAAAGCTCGGGTGGCCCATGGCATTGCCGAGGTTAACGAGGCGGCCTTCGGACAGCAGAATGATCCGCTTGCCGTCGGCGAATTCGATCTCATCGACCTGCGGCTTCACGTTGTGCCATTTGAGGTTCTTGAGCGCACCCACCTGAATTTCCGAATCGAAGTGGCCGATATTGCAGACGATGGCGCGGTCTTTCATGGCGCGCATGTGCTCGACCGTGATGACATCGACATTGCCGGTCGCCGTCACGAAGATATCGGCGCGCGGTGCGGCGTCTTCCATGGTGACGACTTCATAGCCTTCCATCGCCGCCTGCAGCGCGCAGATCGGATCGATTTCGGAAATCATCACGCGGCAACCCGCCTGACGCAGCGATGCGGCCGAACCTTTGCCGACGTCGCCGAAGCCGGCGACCATCGCGACCTTGCCCGCCATCATCACGTCGGTGCCGCGCCGGATGCCGTCAACGAGGCTTTCGCGACAGCCGTAGAGATTGTCGAATTTCGACTTGGTGACGGCGTCGTTGACGTTGATAGCGGGGAATAACAACCGCCCATCTTTTTCCATCTGATAGAGGCGGTGAACGCCTGTGGTGGTTTCCTCGGTGACGCCTTTGATTGCCTTGCCGCGCTCGGAATACCAGCCGGGTTGCTTTTTGAGGCGCGCCTTGATCGAGGCAAACAGCACCTCTTCCTCTTCGTTGCTCGGATGATTGAGCACGGAAGGATTGGTCTCCGCCTGCATGCCCAAATGAATGAGCAGTGTTGCGTCGCCGCCGTCATCGAGGATCATGTTCGGCGTGCCGCCGTCCGCCCATTCGAAAATGCGGTGGGTGTAGTCCCAGTATTCTTCCAAGGTTTCGCCTTTGACGGCGAACACCGGAATGCCGCGTTCGGCAATCGCCGCGGCCGCGTGATCCTGCGTCGAATAGATGTTGCACGAGGCCCAGCGAATATCGGCGCCCAGGGCTGCCAGCGTTTCGATCAGCACCGCGGTCTGGATCGTCATATGGAGCGAACCGGCAATGCGCGCGCCACGCAGCGGCTGCTTCGGCCCGAACTCCTCGCGCGTTGCCATCAGCCCCGGCATTTCGGTTTCGGCAATGGCAAGTTCTTTCCGCCCCCAGGATGCAAGGCCAATGTCCTTGACGACGTAATCGGCTGACGCGGTTTTTGTTTTGGTGGAGGTCATGACGGTCCTTGCAGTGGTATGGGCGTGCGAAACGGCACCTGATCGTTCAGCGTGTGCCTATAGCAGCCTCGGGCAAGGCTGACAATAACGATATAAAGATTTCTTTATATAGAATTCAAGGTTCGGCAAACTCGGCCGTCATCGCCCGGCTTGACCGAGCGGCCTAATAGGCGCGATGGGCGTTGGCACACTCGTGCTCGCTGGCGTTCGACGGTGCTTACTGGATTGCCCGCCTCGCGGGCAATGACGCTGCGCAGGGGGCGCGGCAAAGACGGATGCTATCAATCCTCTTCGCCGAATCGATCGCCGACCAGCGCCACTAGCGCGTCCATGACTTCCTGTGCCTGGGTGCCGTCGGTCGTGACCGTAATCGAGGTGCCCTGCCCGGCGGAGAGCATCATCAGGCCCATAATCGACGTGCCGCCGACGGTTTCCCCTCCGCGAGTAACCTTCACGTCGGCATCGAATTTTTCCACGGTCTGGACGAAGCGGGCCGAAGCGCGGGCATGCAGGCCGCGGCTGTTGATGATATCGAGCACCCGGCTGATCGGTTGCCCGCATGCGGTCGCGCCATCATCGTTTGACGGTATTTCGGGCTCGTTCATTTGCCGGCAAGCACCCGGCTAGCAACGGTAATATACTTGCGGCCTGCCTCTTGCGCCTGCACGACAGCTTCGCCAAGCGGACATTCCTCACGAACCTTGGCGAGTTTGACGAGCATCGGCAAATTGATCCCTGCCAGGACTTCGACTTTCGGTTTGTTCATCACCGAAATGGAGAGGTTAGAGGGCGTACCCCCGAACATATCGGTCAGGATAACGACCCCATCTCCGCTATCGACCCCGGCAACCGCCTCAATGATATCGCGTCGGCGCCGCTCGACGTCGTCATCGGGGCCGATTACCACTGCTTCAATCTGGCTTTGCGGGCCAACAACGTGTTCTAGCGCCGCCCGAAACTCAAGTGCGAGCCGCCCGTGCGTAACAAGTACAATCCCGATCATCTGAACTCCCCGCGGGCGCTGATGCGCCTCACGAAAGCGCCACATTCATGACCAACTGCACACCGAGTGCAAGGGCTTTTGTCAAAACAATGCGAATGTTGCATTGCAATAAATAAGGCCGTCAGCTCCTGTTACAAGCAGCTTTAGGGCGCGCGCAGTGCAACAAGAACGAGTGGAAGAGGGTCCGTTCCTGGAGCCGCTGACACCCGCGGAAGTGGAACCCCAGCAATCGTGACGGTGCAGTCCGCCGGTTCAGGAAGGCGCGCCGCGTTTTGATCCGCGAGATCGACCACAAGGTCAACCTTTGCCACTGATTCAAACTCGACACTGACGATGCCAATGCCCCGGATTTCCATACGTCCGGCCAGCGCCTGCGGCGGCCGCGCGAGCAATGTTCCGTTGGTGGCGGTGAGGTGAACGCGGTCGTCGGCAACGAGGCGCGCAAACGGAATGCGACCTGCCGCCGCTGCTTCAAGGAGTGCCAAAACGAGCCGTGATTTCCCTGCGCCCGCTGCCCCGCGGATAAAAATACCGCGTGCCCCGACAAGCACGACGCTTCCATGCGCGGTGGGATTGTCGTTTCCCATCACATCGCCGGCAGGCGAACCACAAAGCGGGCCCCAAGCACTTTGCCATCGCGCGTGGTGCTGATCCGGTTTTCCGCACGAATCCGCCCGCCATGCGCGTCGACGATTTGTTTGGAGATCGACAAGCCGAGCCCTGAGTTCTGGCCGAAGCCCTGATCAGGACGATCAGTGTAAAATCGCTCGAAGATCTTTTCCATGGCGTCCGGGCGAATGCCGGGCCCGTCATCATCAACCGTGATCTCCACTTCATTTTTCAGGCGGCGGCAGGTTACGCGCACAGCGCCGCCTTTCGGCGAGAATGAGCGCGCGTTGTTGATGAGATTGTCCATCACTTGGCCGAGTCGGGAATCATGACCCGGCACGATAAATGCCGCCGGCCCGCCGCCTTCGAAAGTGAGGGAGACCGATACGGCATCGTCCCGCCGCACTTCGTTTGCGATGTTCACCAGCATTGTGAACAGTTTGACGAGATCGACCGGCGCGGCTTCCTGGCGCTGCAATTCCGCATCCAGCCGGCTTGCATCCGAAACATCCGAAATCAAGCGATCGAGCCGCCGCACATCGTGTTCGATCACGGCAAGCAGGCGATTGCGGCTCTCAGCGGTTTTGGCAAGCGGAAGCGTCTCGACTGCCGAGCGCAATGAGGTCAGCGGATTTTTCAATTCATGGGCAACATCGGCCGCGAAGCTTTCAATGGCTTCAATGCGGCTGTAGAGCGCATTGGTCATGTCGCGCAATGCGCCGGACAGATGCCCGATCTCATCGCGCCGCACGGTGAAATCCGGAATCTCGACGCGCGAGCGGATGCGGCGGCGAACACGTTCGGCTGCATCGGAAAGACGGCGGACCGGGCCTGCAATCGTTCCGGCAAGCAGTACCGAAAGCAGCACCATCACACTGACTGCGACGAGGAACACCTTGAATACGGCAAGGCGCTCGGACTCGACCATCTGATCGATGTCGCTGCCCTGTGTTGAAAGCAGCAACGCGCCGCGTACAGCGCGGAAACGCTGGATAGGCACCGCGACGGAGACGATGGCTTCGCCACGCTCGTTAATCCGCACCATGCTCGCCTTCTGTCCGGCAAGCGATTGCCCGACTTCCGGATAACCTTTGCCGTTCTCCGGCCCGAGTTCGCGATAGAGCGGCAGGTCGCCGCGGCCGAACCAGGTTCTGATCGAGAACCACGTGCGTTCGATCAAGCCGGGCCGCTCGGCATCCGGTGCCGGCAACTCGAAACGCATTACGTCGCCGCGGCCATAGAGATTCCGGCTATCGAGCAGCAGCACGCCATCGCGGTCGTAGATGCGCGCGCGCGTTTTGGTTGGTGACACAAGGCGGCGCAGGACGGGCGCAACCCGCTCCGGGTTGATGGGGAATTCGAGCGCGGAAAGCGCCTCATCGGACGGGCCGTAGCTTTCGCCGAGTTGCAGCTCAAGCAGCCGATCCGGATCAATGGTGATTGTGTTGGTGTCGACAGTCGCCGATGCAGCCAACGCGCCTGCGATGATCTCGCTCTGCACCAGCAAGCTTTGCACGCGCGCATCGATCAGGCCGGCGCGGAATTGCGAGAGGTAGAGAATGCCGATGACGAGTGCGAACAGACCCGCGACGTTGAGCACAACAATGCGGCGCGTCAGGCTGGAAAATGTCTGCGCAATAAAAAACTGCCACGCCGCACGGGCGAGGTTGCCGATTTTGGCGAAGGGAGAAAAGCGCGCGGATTTCTTGCCGGGACCAACGGTCTCGGCCTCCGGTTTTGTCATATGGGAAGTTCGATCAAGCACCTGGTTGCGTCCACCCGTGATCGTCTCCGGCCTGGAGCATTTCAAGCAAAGCTTTGCCCCTTAATGGGGGGTAAAAACCGGTTGCCATGAATAGCAGCCTAGCCGCTGGTGATTTTACCGCAAACCAATCGGTTCCGTTAGGCCTAACCGGTCAGGCTTCCTTGAAACGGTAACCAACGCCATAAAGCGTTTCGATCATGTCGAACGTGTCGTCGGTCACCTTGAACTTCTTGCGCAGCCGCTTGATGTGGCTGTCGATGGTCCTATCGTCCACGTAAACCTGATCGTCATAGGCGGCATCCATCAGGGCGTTGCGGCTTTTCACCACGCCCGGCCTTGTCGCCAGCGCCTGCAAGATCAGAAACTCGGTCACGGTCAATGTGACGGGTTCGTTCCTCCAGGTGCAGATGTGGCGTTCCGGGTCCATGCGCAGCTGACCCCGTTCCAGCGCCTTGGCATCGAGGTCTTTGATCGGGATGCCGTCTTTTGCTCCAACACGCCGCATCACCGCCTTTACCCGCTCGACCAGCAAACGTTGCGAGAAGGGTTTGCGGATGAAATCGTCGGCTCCCATTTTGAGCCCGAACAACTCGTCAATTTCCTCATCTTTCGACGTCAGGAAGATCACGGGCATGTCCGACTTCTGGCGCAGTCGGCGCAGCAGTTCCATGCCGTCCATGCGCGGCATCTTGATGTCGAGAATGGCAAGATCGGGGGGGCTGCTTTTGACTCCGTCGAGCGCGGACGCGCCATCGGTGTAGGTCATGATCCGATAGCCCTCGGCTTCGAGCGCAATCGACACCGAAGTGAGGATGTTGCGATCATCATCGACGAGCGCAATGGTCGGCATAGCGTCTACCTTCCCCTGAATCCGTTCGCCGCAACGGAGGCGAGCTTAAGCTTTGAAGCCCCTAAAGCTGGGCCGAAATGTGACATGGTTACTGATATGGGCGCTCAGGCCGACGCTCCATCGGCCAATTATTGCATTGGATAAGCTAGCTGTTAAAGCCCTGATACGCCATAAAAGCTCTATAAAAAGGTCACGCGAGGAGATGGGCAATGCAACCGGTGCCCGACTTCGACCCCAAACGCGCCGCTAAGACATTGCTGCGAGAGGCCCGTTCCGGCGCCCTTGCAACCTTAATGGTGGGGTCCGGCGATCCCTATTGCTCGCTGGTCAATGTTGCTTCCGCCGCTGACGGATCGCCGATCCTGCTGTTGTCGCGGCTTGCAGTCCACACCAAAAACATCCTCACAGATCCGCGCGCATCCCTGATGTTTGATGAGCGCAAGGCCGGTGATCCGCTTGAGGGGGCGCGCATCATGCTCGCGGGGACGCTTGAGACAACATCTGCGGAAGCCGCGCGCCGCCGTTATCTGGCGCGCCAGCCTGAAGCGGAAATGTTTGCCGGTTTCGGCGATTTCGCATTCTATCAAATGAAATTGAGCGGCGCGCACCTCGTGGCCGGCTTCGGCCGTATTGTCGATCTCAAGCCTGCTGACATCCTTGTCGAGCTGGATGGCGCCGAGGCGCTGAACGAAGCTGAAGCTGAAATCATCGATCACATGAATAGCGATCATGCTGAAGCCGTTCGTCTTTACGCCACCAAACTGCTCGGCGCAGGAGATGGCGCTTGGCGCTGTGTCGGGTGCGATCCGGAGGGGCTCGACCTGCAACTTGGCCGCACGGGCTTGCGGCTGCATTTTCCGCAACGGATCACCGCGCCGGGCCCGTTGCGGCATGTTCTAAAAGAACTGGCGAGTGAAGCCCGCACTACATGAACATGGGGCAATAAATCAGGGGGGAATCGATGCGCCGTTTGGTGATGGGGTGTTTGTTTGCAGCCGCAATGTCCGGCATCGCTGTCGCTGATGAGCCAATCGTGCTGCGCGGTATGGGATCGTTTCACATCGGCGGCCGGACGGTCGAGATCAGCGGCAAGCCGGTCAGAGAAATCATGCTCAATGTCGGCGGCGTGCCCGCCAAAATCGATCCCAACGGCACCTACCAAGTCGAGCAGATGTATGTGCAGTACTTCCTCCCTCAGGATCGTAAGGGGAAACTCCCGCTGCTGATGTGGCATGGCGGCGGATTGACCGGCGTTACTTATGAAACAACGCCGGACGGGCGCGAGGGATGGCTCAACCAATTCATCCGCAAGGGATGGGATGTTTATAACTCGGATGCCGTGGAGCGGGGCCGGTCAGGATTTGCGAGCCCCGATGTATTCAAGGGCGAGCCGATCTTTCTGACGACGGCCAATCCGTTCGAGCGTTTCCGCATTGCATCGGGCGAGGGCGCCTGGAATCCCGATCCCGCCAAACGCAAACCCAACCCCGGCACTTTGTTCCCGGTCGAAGCTTATGAAGCTTTCACCAAACAAATCGTCCCGCGTTGGACGACAACCGACGATGCAATCATTGCCGCTTACACGCAGTTGGTCGACAAGGTCTGCCCGTGCGTTGTTTTATTCCACAGCCAAGCCGGCCAGTTCGGCTTCAAGGTTGCGCAGGCGCGCCCTGACAAAATCAAAGCGCTGATTGCTGTCGAGCCTGCAGCAACGGGCGACAGAGAGAAAGCTGCGGCGCTTAAGGATATTCCTGTCCTGATGATGTTCGGAGACTTCATCCCGCAGGACTTGCGCTGGCCGAAGATGCGTCAGAACGATCTCGATTTTGCCGACGCAATCCGTGCGGCGGGCGGCAGTGTTGACGTGATCAATCTGCCGGAGATCGGCATCAAGGGGAATTCGCATATGCTGATGATGGACAAGAATAACGCGCAAACTGCGGCCCTGATCCACTCTTGGCTTGTCGGCAAAGGCCTCGCTCAATGAGGTGTCGGCAGAGCCACGTGTGCTTGTCCGGTTTCGTACAATAGGGTTAAAGGCGACGCGGGTTCTAGCCTGGTGTGCAAGCGGGTTGCGACCCAAACAACATGAGCCGCGACGAGTGACGCTCTTGGCAGAAGACACCTTCGCGATTATCGTCACTCCTCTGCCAGGGGTCCGGTCGAGCCCTGGCGTGCCATCTAGAAAATGTTCTCATTTGTTCCGGCGGCGTCACGCTTGCCGGCGGCGTATTCGGAGGCTTCCGTGAAGGAAACGGGTATCAGGAACAGCGCGTATGGTGCCGATAAATTCGGCTTCAACGGCCTTACGGCACTGCATTGGAATCTCACGGAGCCCGCGCTCTATGAGCACGCGATCCGCGCAGGCGAGGCCGAGCTTGCTTATGGAGGCGCGCTCTCTGCTGATACCGGTGTTCATACCGGCCGTTCGCCCAAGGACAAGTTTGTCGTCCGCGATGCGATGACGGAAAAAACAGTGTGGTGGGACAACAATGGCGCGATTACGCCTGAGCAGTTCCAAAACCTCTACAATGACTTCATGGCGCACGCCAAAGGCAAACAATTGTTTGCCCAGGATCTCTATGGCGGAGCCGATCCAGCCTATCGCATCAAGACCCGCGTCTATACCGAACTCGCCTGGCACTCGCTGTTTATCCGCACGTTGTTGATCCGGCCCGATCGCGGCGACCTGAAGAACTTCGTGCCTGACATGACGATCGTCGATCTGCCGTCGTTCAAGGCCGATCCCAAGCGCCATGGCGCACGGACCGAGACGATGATCGCAATCGATTTCAGCCGCAAGATCGTGCTGATCGCGGGCACGAGCTATGCCGGCGAAATGAAGAAGTCGGTGTTCACGACTCTCAACTATTTCCTGCCTTCGGAAAGCGTGATGCCGATGCACTGCTCGGCGAATGTCGGCCCGGCAGGCGATTCAGCGTTGTTTTTCGGCCTCTCCGGCACAGGCAAAACTACGCTTTCGGCTGATCCGGCCCGCACTTTGCTGGGCGATGACGAGCATGGCTGGGGTTCGCAGGGCATCTTCAATTTTGAAGGCGGCTGCTACGCCAAAACCATCAAATTGTCGGCTGAAGCGGAACCCGAAATCTATGCGACGACGCACCGGTTCGGGACCGTGCTGGAGAACGTCATTCTGGATCCCGAGACGCGCATTCCGGATTTCGATGACGGATCGAAAACCGAAAATACACGCTGCGCTTATCCGCTCGACTTCATCCCCAATGCATCGAAGACCGGGCGCGCCGGTCATCCTAAAAACATCATCATGCTGACGGCTGACGCGTTCGGTGTGATGCCGCCGATCGCAAAGCTCACGCCTGCGGAGGCGATGTATCACTTCCTCTCCGGCTATACCGCGAAAGTTGCGGGCACCGAAAAGGGCGTGAAGGATCCGGAAGCGACGTTCTCGACCTGCTTCGGCGCGCCGTTTACGCCGCGTCATCCGTCTGAATACGGCAATCTGCTGCGCGAACTGATTGCTGTGCACGGAGTTGATTGCTGGCTCGTCAATACCGGATGGACCGGCGGCAAATACGGTGTTGGTCGCCGCATGCCGATCAAGGTCACACGTACGCTGCTCACTGCGGCGCTTGACGGCTCGCTCAAGAACGCGTCGTTTCGCACCGATCCTTACTTCGGCTTCTCGGTGCCGACTTCCGTTCCTGGCGTGGAGCCGCATCTGCTTTATCCGTTCAAGACCTGGAAGGACAAGGCGGAGTTCGACGCAACAGCCCGCAAGCTGGTCAAGATGTTCCGCGACAACTTCGTGCGGTTCGAAGAGCATGT
>DATAIA010000558.1:0-3493 GCA_036262895.1 Xanthobacteraceae bacterium | reverse complement strand
TTCCAGACGCACGACACCCGCGCAGACGGTGGCGTACGCAGGATCGAGCTTCATCGCGAACGTGTCGTGCTGCACCGTGCCATCAAGGGCATGCGGATGGCGATCAACGTCAGCGTCCGCGACTTTCTCGGCGTCGCGCTGCGCAGCGTCGATGACGATGCGCAGGTGCTGGTGCTGGTGCATCGCGACCCCGCACTCAACATTCCCCTGTGCGAGAGCGCCGATCGCGAGGAGATGGTGTCGGCCTGGCTGAAATGGAGCGACATCTTCGCGCTTCCGCAATTGATGGAAGAGGTCTACAGCGAACCGGCCCCCCGCCGCCGCCGCCGCAACGCCATCCGCGCCCGCCGCCCGAAATTCCTGGTGCGCCGCCGCCTCGGCAATTTGACCAATACCGAAACCGTTCACCGCGACGAACGCGAGATCATCGCGCGGCATTGAGGTTGAGACCTCGCCACGTCATTGCGAGCGCAGCGAAGCAATCCAGATCCTGACAAAGGGATAGATGGATTGCTTCGCTGCGCTCGCAATGACGTTGATACGGCTTTTCCTTCTCGCGACATGTTTCGCCCGAGGTTTGCATCGTTCGTTTGCCCTCTCCAATCAGAGGGCGCAGGGAAGACCGGGTGCGCGCCGCACCCGCGGTCCCGCGTGCCGTTTGCGCAATTCACAAAAGGTGCACACGAGCATACAGGTTTGGCGGAAGCATCCCGGCCTTCCCTGCGCAATGGCTTGACGGCTTGCTTCGTGCTCTCCCCGGAGAACGGCTCTTTTGCCTCCGTCGCCCGGCAGAGACTTTCGCCTCTCTCGGACTTGATGCCAGCACCGCGACATCAGGACCACACGACTTCACCGTACGCCTCCGGCGCGCACGTCTGTCGCACCAATAGCGTCCACCGCATCCCACCGCGCGTTCGTGACGTTCGCGAGCGCCCCTCATCTTGCGGCGAGACAAGCGGGGTTATGCGGCTGATTTGGGTGAGAACGAAAGCAGAATATTTTCGCGCGAGCGACTGGACAGCCTTAAGTGATTTGCCCGACAAGTGAAGGGAATATTTTCATATTCGGGGGACTTGCCGCTGAAATACCTGAACAAGTCTCGGGATTTGCCAACCTCAGTCGGCGTGCTAGTCATTACAGGAACATCCACAGATAGAAGGGCAAAGCCGTGCAGACCAGCCCGCGTTCCCCGCGGTTCAGGTTATCAGTCCGTATCCTCACGGTGCTCATCGCAGTTTGTGGCAACCTCGCAGTCTTTTCGCCGGCAACGGCGGACACCGCCGACGAAACGCGCCAGCTGAGTCAACAGGTCCAAACGTTGCTCAGAGCCTCAAATCTCGATGAGGCAGAAACTCTCTCGAAAAGAGCACTCTCGCTCTGCGACGACGCGGGCAATGTCAAAACCTTCTGTGCAAGCCAGTTCAACGAGTTTCTGGGTGATATTGCTTATGCGCGAGCGCAATATTCTTCTGCGCTCGCATATCAAGAACAGGCTCTGCGTCTACGCGAAACAGGCCTGCAAAGCGGACACCCTCTGACAAGCAGGTCTTTGCAGCGCATCGGCCAGGTTTATCTGGCGCAAAAGAATATGGCTGAAGCAGAGGCATTCACCGAGCGTGCCGTGTCTGGCTTCGAAAAATTGACCCCCGCCAACCTCGAACTCGCTCTATCTCTCGGCTACCTTCGACAAATCTATCTCGACACCAACCGCGTGGACAAAGCAATTGCGGCCGCACGCCGGGAATTGGCCGTTCAACAGGCTATTAGCAATGTCGACGGACAGGCCGTTTCAAAAGCCAAGCTGACTCTCGCGATCATCCTGTCTCGGCAGGCGCACAGCATGATCGACAAGGGCGGCGCTTCCGAAGCGGAGCCAATATTGACCGAAGCCGTCACGCTGATTGATCCGCCGGCGCCGGCCGCAGAAAAGCGTTTGGCGTGCTTCAGGGACAACTCGGCGCCGTCTACGAGCGGCAACGCCGATATGCAGAAGCGGAGCCGTTTTTCCTTCGTGCGCTCGATTATCGCTCCAGAATCGAGCCGTCGGATCCAGCAATACCCGCCCTATTCTACAATCTTGCGTCACTTTACAACAATCTGCAGAAGCCGGCAGAGGCCGTCACTTACGGACTCCGGGCGGTGTCGTGGTTCGACGAACATAAACAAGAGCAACCAAACCTTGGCTTCGTTCTGGTTCAGGTTGGAAGGGCGCAACGGCAACTTGGACGACTGCCCGACGCCGAGTCGGTGCTTGTCCGAGCCAAAGATGTGCTGGATCGAGTACTTCCGAAAACCGACTTGATGCGCGCCAGCGTGAGAGCCGATATCGGGATCTTATGGATCGCCCAGGAGCGATATAGCGACGCCGAACAAATATTTCTATCTGCGCTACAGATTGAGCAGGAGGCCGGGAAATCTACGACCGAATTGCGATCGACGATCCTGACCTATCTTGGATTGATTTGTCGAGAGCAAGCTAGATACCCCGAAGCGGAACAGCGACTGCTTGAAACGGTCAAATTGGAAGAGACTGCCGGCAGCGAGCGCGTCGCGATCCTCGCGGAGAGTTTGACCACACTGGCCTCGATCCTGCGCCGGCAAAATCGCTACGCCGAAGCCGAAGCAAGCCTCCAGCGATCGCTTTCGCTGAAGCAACCGGAATTGCATCAAGCAATAGCGCTTAATTTGCTCGGTGTAGTCTATACGAACGTCGACCAGTATGAGAAGGCCGAAACCACGCTTCAGGAAGCGCTCGCGATCCGGACCAAAGCCCTTCCCGAGAATAACTATCAGATCGCTGAGACCATAGGCAATTTGGCAGCGATCGATACTTCGCGAGGCCGCTACGCCGACGCAGAAGCAAAACTACGAAAGGTTCTCGACGTTCTTGATGCATCAGGTGCGGGAAGGTCATCGAACGCCGCGCTTTACTCTGCGTTGCTGTCCCACGCGCTGATGTCGCAGGGCAGGCTGGACGAGGCAGACACGTTAATCCGCCGGTCGCTCGATCTTTATCAGCTACGACTCGGCACCTTGAACCCCGCCTACGGGAATGCGCTGAAAACTCTGGCATCCATCGAAATGCTTCGCGAACAGGATCGTCAAGCCGAGGATCACTTTCGAGAAGCGCTCGGGATCGACGAGAAGACCATAGGCCCGCAAAGTCCTGCAGTTGCCGGAACACTTTTGAATCTGGCCTCCCTATCGAGCCGCGCAGGAAATTGGCAGACCGCGAAGGACAACAACGAACGCGCACTAGCGATTAATGTCGCCCAGTTCGGCCCGGATAGTCCCATGACGACGGAAGCGACCACGGCGTTGGCTGAGATGGCCTACACGGCAGGGCGCTACGCCGATGCGCGCCGGCTCGCAGATCGCGTCCAGCAAATTCGGGAGCGCGCGTTTGGAGTGGAACACTTCGTTCTTGTGAGAGGCAGGATCTTTGCTGCACGGCTCGACATCAGCCAGGGCCGCCTCGACGACGCAAACGCCA
>DATAIA010000557.1:0-6364 GCA_036262895.1 Xanthobacteraceae bacterium | reverse complement strand
TCCTGCTCTGAATGCGGATCGATGCCATGCATCTCACCACGATCCAACGGCGTCGGCAGGAAATCGACCACCGCATCGAGCAATGGCTGCACACCTTTATTCTTAAATGCGGATCCGCACAGCACCGGCACCCACTTGCGGTTCACCACCGCTTTACGGATTAAGCGCTTCAGCGTCGCCTCATCGGGCTCCTTGCCTTCGAGATAGGCACTGAGCGCATCGTCATCGAGCTCCACGGCCGCTTCGATCAGCTTGCCGCGGTATTCCACAGCCTTGTCCTGCAGATCGGCAGGAATTTCTTCATCGTGGTACTTGGCGCCGAGCGCTTCGTCTTCCCACACGACCGCCTTCATGCGGACGAGATCAATGATGCCCTTGAAGTTGCTTTCGGAGCCAATCGGAAGCTGGACGCAAACCGGGTTGCCGGCAACGCGCGTGATGAGATCGTCGACGCATTTGTAGAAATCGGCGCCGATCTTATCCATCTTGTTGACGAATACGATGCGCGGCACGTTGTACTTGTCTGCCTGGCGCCACACCGTTTCGGTCTGCGGTTCGACACCCTGGTTACCGTCAAGCACGCAAACAGCACCGTCCAGCACGCGCAGTGAACGCTCCACCTCAATGGTGAAGTCGACGTGGCCGGGAGTGTCGATGATGTTGAGGCGCTTGCCGTTCCAGAAGCAGGTCGTTGCGGCAGACGTAATGGTGATTCCGCGCTCTTGCTCCTGCTCCATGAAATCCATGGTCGCAGCGCCGTCGTGCACTTCACCGATCTTGTGGCTCTTGCCGGTGTAATAAAGAACCCGCTCAGTCGTCGTCGTCTTTCCGGCATCGATGTGCGCCATGATGCCGAAATTGCGGTAGTCTTCAATTGCGTGTGAGCGGGGCATAATCTGTCCTCGAGGTTTCTGGCGCCGTCACCAGCGATAATGCGAGAACGCACGGTTGGCTTCCGCCATCCGATGAACGTCTTCGCGCTTCTTGACGGCATTTCCCCGGTTATTCGAGGCGTCGAGCAGCTCAGCCGAAAGCCGCTCGGTCATCGTCTTTTCGTTGCGCTCGCGCGCGGCTGCAATGATCCAGCGGATGCCAAGCGCCTGACGGCGTGACGAGCGAACTTCGACCGGCACCTGATAGGTGGCACCACCGACGCGACGCGAACGTACCTCGATCGACGGCATCACATTATCGAGCGCCTGCTGGAACACGCCGAGCGGGCTCTGCTTCACTTTGCCTTCAATGAGATCAAGCGCATCGTACACGATCTTTTCCGCCACCGACTTTTTGCCGGCCAGCATGATCGAGTTCATGAACTTCGAAATCACAATGTTCCCAAATTTCGGATCTGGGATGATTTCGCGCTTTTCTGCACTATGACGGCGGGACATCGCTGGTCCTTAAATTCTTGCTCTAGTCTCAGGTGAGAGAAAACCGACCCATTACTTGGGCCGCTTCGCTCCGTATTTCGAACGGCGTTGCTTACGGTTTTTAACGCCTTGCGTATCAAGCACACCACGCAGGACGTGGTAGCGCACGCCCGGCAGATCCTTCACGCGGCCGCCGCGAATCATCACCACCGAGTGTTCCTGCAGGTTATGACCTTCACCGGGAATGTAGCCGATGACTTCAAACCCGTTGGTCAGCCTGACCTTCGCGACCTTCCGGAGAGCCGAGTTCGGCTTCTTCGGAGTCGTCGTATAAACGCGGGTGCATACACCCCGTTTCTGCGGAGAAGCTTGAAGCGCCGGAACCTTGTTCCGGGCCTTCTGCGCCGCCCGGGGCTTGCGGATCAATTGGTTGATCGTCGGCATCGTTGCCTTTACCCGTCTTTTAGAGCTTCCGCCCTGGCCTCAACTCGGCACGTTTAAACCCGCACGCAAAACGAAAGCGCGCCATCCGCCCGTGCCGCGGAAGAGCGCTTATCCGTTCACAGAGGACCACATCGCCTTCGCGGCGCGGTCTTGCACCCGTGATGTCTGACAAGGCTGTCAGTGGCAGCGTTTGAGCTTCTTTGGTCGAGGCACTTGATCGCGCCGTTCCGACGGGGAAACTCACCGCCTGCCGTGAAAGTGGGCGGGTTGTATCGGCGGCACCGCAGAGTGTCAAGGCCGAAGCGGACGAAACCACAACATTTCGGGCATTTAGCGCTAATCCAGTCCGTCGAATCCCGATCCCTGCACGGTTAAATGGCGCGTTAAGCCTGTTTTCTTTAACCGGAAACGCGATTCTGCCAGTCCTCCCGGACCGATTCTCGTATGGATTCACTACACATTTATAAGCCGCAAAAAAGTTCGCCGGCACTTCTGCCGGCGAACCGTAAGCACATAAGCTCATCCCACTCCGAGAATTATTCGGCGGCAGGAAGCTGAGCCGTTTCTTTCTGCTCTTCCGCCGGCTTTTCGACGTTCTTGCCGCGCTCTTGGAGAATCAGCGCGTCACGCTTGCCGGCAACTTCGCGCAGCTGGGTCATCACCGCACCGGTGCCGGCCGGGATCAGGCGGCCGACAATGACGTTCTCCTTGAGGCCGTCGAGGGTATCGGCCTTGCCGTTGACCGCTGCCTCAGTGAGGACGCGGGTCGTCTCCTGGAAGGAGGCGGCTGAAATAAAGGAGCGCGTCTGCAGCGACGCCTTGGTGATTCCGAGCAACACCGAATGGGCCTTGGCCGGCTTTTTGCCTTCTTCCTTGGCCTTCGCGTTGACCTCATCGTACTCGATGCGGTCGACTTGCTCGCCTTGGATCAAATCGGTCTCGCCGGAGTCGGTGACCTCGACCTTTTGCAGCATCTGGCGAACGATTACCTCGATGTGCTTGTCGTTGATCAACACGCCCTGGAGCCGATAGACCTCCTGGATTTCGTTGACGAGGTAAGCAGCAAGCTCTTCCACGCCCTTGATCGCCAGGATGTCATGCGGCGCCGGATTGCCTTCGACAATGAACTCGCCCTTCTCGATCGCATCGCCATCCTGCAGATGGATGTGCTTGCCCTTCGGGATCAAATACTCGACGGGCTCGACACCCTTCTCGGTCGGCTCGATCGACAAGCGGCGCTTGTTCTTGTAGTCGCGGCCAAACCGAACCGTTCCCGAGATCTCGGCGATAACGGCCGCTTCCTTGGGCCGGCGCGCTTCGAAGAGTTCCGCAACACGCGGCAGACCGCCGGTAATGTCGCGGGTCTTTGCGCTTTCGGTCGGGATACGCGCGATAGCGTCACCCGCTTTCACGTGTGAACCCGGATCGACCGAGATAATCGCATCCACAGCGAGCTGATAACGGGCATCGCCACCACGCGCGAGTTTAAGGATTTTGCCGTCCTTGCCCTTGATGACAATCGCAGGACGCAGATCCGCACCGCGGTTCGAGGTTCGCCAATCGATCACCACACGCTTTGCGATACCGGTCGACTCGTCGAGCGTTTCGGAGATCGACTGACCTTCGACCAGATCTTCGAACTCGATCGCCCCCTCGACTTCGGTGAGGATCGGACGGGTGTAAGGATCCCACTCAGCAATACGCTGGCCGCGTTTGATCTTATCGCCTTCGTCAACCCGCATGCGCGAGCCGTACTGGATACGATGCACCGCCCGCTCAGTGCCGTCCTGATCGACGACGACGACGGCCATGTTGCGGACCATTGCAACGAGTTCGCCATCGGAGTTGCGGGCGATGTTCTTGTTCTTGATCTTGATCGTGCCGTCAAAGTTCGACTCGATGAACGACTGCTCCGAGATCTGCGCCGCGCCACCGATGTGGAACGTACGCATCGTAAGCTGCGTTCCCGGCTCGCCGATCGATTGCGCGGCGATGACACCCACCGCCTCGCCCATATTGACCGGCGTTCCACGGGCAAGATCGCGCCCATAGCATTTGCCGCATACGCCATTCGTGAGCTCACAGGTCAGCACCGAGCGGATGCGAATTTCCTGCACGCCCGCATTGGAGATGGCTTCGACTTGCGGCTCTTCGATCAACGCGCCGCGCTTCACCAGGATGGTGTTGGTCGCGGGATCGCGCACGTCCTCAGCGGTCGTGCGGCCGAGAATGCGGCTGCCAAGCGAAGCAACAACCGTACCGGCGTCAATGATCGCCCGCACTTTGATGCCGCCCTTGGTTTTGCAATCCTCGGCGGTGATGATGCAATCCTGCGCCACGTCAACGAGACGCCGAGTCAGGTAACCCGAGTTGGCGGTCTTAAGCGCCGTATCGGCAAGACCCTTACGCGCGCCGTGCGTCGAGTTAAAGTACTCGAGAACCGAGAGCCCCTCTTTGAAGTTCGAGATGATCGGGCTTTCGATGATCTCGCCAGACGGCTTCGCCATCAGGCCGCGCATACCGGCAAGCTGCTTCATCTGTGCCGGCGAACCGCGGGCACCCGAATGCGCCATCATATAGATCGAGTTGATCTGCGCTTCACGCCCGGTTTTGCTGTCCTTACGAACCGCGGAAATCTCGCGCATCATCTCATCGGCGATGCGATCGGTACACTTTGCCCAGGCATCGACAACTTTGTTGTACTTCTCGCCCTGAGTGATCAGACCGTCGTTATATTGCTGCTCGTATTCCTTCGCGAGCGTGCGGGTATCGTCGACGATCTTCCACTTCGAATTCGGCACCACCATGTCGTCCTTGCCGAACGAAATGCCGGCCTTGAACGCGTGGTGGAATCCGAGCGCCATGATCCGGTCGCAGAAGATCACCGTGTCCTTCTGACCGCAGTGACGATAGACCGTGTCGATCGTATGCGAGATGTCTCGCTTCGTCATCAGCCGGTTGACGATCTCGAACGATATCTTCGTGCTCTTCGGCAACACCTGGCCAAGCATCACGCGGCCGGGCGTTGTTTCGAACCAGGCCCGCATCGGCTTGCCCTTCTCATCAAGGCCGTTCCACCGGTAGCGGATCTTGGTGTGAAGCGTGATCACCTTTTCCTGCAGCGCATGCTCGATCTCGGCCATATCGCCGAAGATCTTGTTTTCTCCCGGCTCACCTTCGCGCATCACCGAGAGATAATAGAGTCCGAGCACGATGTCCTGCGAGGGCACGATGATCGGCTGGCCGTTCGCGGGGTGCAGGATGTTGTTGGTCGACATCATGAGCACGCGCGCTTCCATCTGCGCTTCGATCGACAGCGGCACGTGCACGGCCATCTGGTCGCCGTCGAAGTCGGCGTTGAACGCCGCGCAAACGAGCGGATGCAACTGGATTGCCTTGCCTTCGATCAGCACCGGCTCGAAAGCTTGAATGCCGAGGCGGTGCAGCGTTGGGGCGCGGTTGAGCAGCACGGGATGTTCGCGGATCACCTCGTCGAGGATATCCCAAACTTCGGGCTTCTCCTTTTCGACGAGCTTCTTCGCTTGCTTCACCGTGGTCGACAGGCCCTTTGCATCAAGCCGCGAATAGATGAACGGCTTGAACAGCTCGAGCGCCATCTTCTTCGGCAGGCCGCACTGATGCAGCTTGAGCTCCGGACCGACCACGATCACCGAACGGCCCGAATAGTCGACGCGCTTGCCGAGCAGGTTCTGACGGAACCGGCCCTGCTTGCCCTTGAGCATATCGGCGAGCGACTTCAGCGGGCGCTTGTTGGCGCCCGTAATCACGCGGCCGCGCCGGCCGTTGTCGAACAGCGCGTCAACGGCTTCCTGCAGCATGCGCTTTTCGTTACGGATGATGATATCCGGCGCACGCAGCTCGATCAGCCGCTTCAAACGGTTGTTACGGTTGATAACGCGACGATAGAGATCGTTGAGATCGGAGGTCGCGAACCGGCCACCATCGAGCGGCACAAGGGGACGCAGATCCGGCGGGATCACCGGAACTTGTGTGAGGATCATCCATTCCGGCTTGTTGCCCGATTGAACGAACGCTTCGATCAGCTTCAGCCGCTTGGCGAGCTTCTTCGGTTTGAGTTCAGAGGTTGATTCTGCGATTTCAACGCGCAAGTCGGCAGCCATCTTCTCAAGATCAAGCGTCTTGAGCATGCTGCGGATCGCTTCCGCGCCGATCATCGCCGTGAACGAATCCGGGCCGAACTCTTCCTGCGAACGCAGGAACTCTTCTTCGCTGAGAAGCTGACGATCCTTGAGCGGCGTGAGGCCGGGCTCAATCACCACATAGTATTCGAAATAGAGAATCCGCTCGAGATCCTTCAGCGTCATGTCGAGCAGGAGACCGATCCGGCTCGGCAGCGACTTCAGGAACCAGATGTGCGCAACGGGTGCTGCAAGTTCAATGTGGCCCATGCGCTCGCGCCGCACCCGCGACAGCGTCACTTCAACGCCGCACTTCTCGCAGATGATGCCTTTGTACTTCATGCGCTTGTACTTGCCGCACAAGCACTCGTAATCCTTGATCGGCCCGAA
>DATAIA010000556.1:0-5509 GCA_036262895.1 Xanthobacteraceae bacterium | reverse complement strand
CCTATCCGACCTCCGAGATTCAGGTTGTCGAGGTTCGTCGCGCCTCCTGGTTGGTGCCGATTCTGTCGACCATCGCTCTGCTGCTCGCAGGCGGCATGCTGGGCCTGAGCTATTACCAGGAGCGGCTGGCCCGGCTGTCCAGCCGGGTCGGACTTCCCTGGAAGCCCGAGGAGGTGAGAAACGTTGCGCCACCGGCGGCGATAGCGGCTCCCATTCGCGCAGTCCCCAAGGATCCCGGTTTCCCGACGCCGGCCAATTACGGCGTCTACGCACTTAACGGCGACACGTTGAGTGAGCTTTCGATCGTGTTGGACCGGGCACCGGACAAACGGATTGCGATGTCGACGCCGATCAACGAACCAAGTCGCACCAGCATCGCTGACGGAAAGGTCAGGTTTATCCTGTTCAGGCGCGATCTCGTCGGCAATGCGCCCGAACGTATCGACGTCCGGGTGGTTGCGCGCGTCTCACGCGTCCTGAAGTTCGATGCGAAAGGCAAGCCGAACTTCACGCCGGTGTCGGACTCATGGAACATTCGCAACATCTCATACGAGATGAGAGTGAAGCCCATTCCTGACAATCCCGAAATGCTGCTCGTACAGTCTGACAAGCCTGATTTCGAGCTTGCTCCGGGGCGCTACGTTCTCGTGCTGAAAGAGCAGCCTTACGATTTCACGGTGGCCGGAAAAATAACGGACGCCGCTCAATGTCTCGAGCGGACGGATGCGATGAACGGCTCGTTCTACTCAGAGTGCCAGAAGCCCTGATCTCTCGGCGCGTCTCTCTCGGCACATCACGTCTCTCAGCGCATCAGAGCGTCGACCACAATCCATGTCTTGAAAACATGCTGCGCGCTGCCAATCCGGCAAAGTAGCCGCCCTGCAGGATGGCCTCCGCGGTCATGATGTTCAGGAACGTGCGGAGAAAGCCAAAGCCTGCGTCAATCGAATAGACGATCGATGCGATCAGAACCAATCCCACGAATATCAGAAACGCTCTTAGGCGGAGCGTTAGTCCGACCACGAGTCCGATCACGCTGAGACCGACTGCGATATATCCAATCATGCCGGTGCACTCTGCTAGCTATTATCGGGGGCGCCGCGCGGAAGAAAACTCGAATGCAACAATTCCGCGAGACTCAATGCTCGCCTTTGCGCTTCAACGAATTACCCAACACCACAACGAATCAGCAGGTACGAAACGGATCATGCCACGATTGCAAGATGAGTTGATCGCCTTGCATCAGTGGGATTCTCAAATGCCAATCCCTGACTCGCACATGCGCCAAACCCTGAGTCCGCGGCATGTTTGCGATGCGCAACGTGCCGGCAGCATCTTTAGGAATCAGCGCCGCTCAGGGACCAGCGCTGATTCGCCTTAAAAGAAAGTAAGCGATGGGGCAGAATTTTGTTCCTATGGCTCACTGTTGCGCAATTGCAACGGGTATCGCAAAACACCTGTTAGTAGGTCGTTGACCTCTTTGACGGTCGTGTGCCGCCCTATAGGGTCCCCGATGGATGGGATTGCATCGCTGTTTCCGGCCGAATGATGTCGGCAAGGTCACCAAAGGTGGCTCGAAACTTGCGCACCAAAGGGCCGGACTTGAACACTATGACTCGCGCATATTTCATTGAAGCGCTAGCCCGGTTCGCTGCCCAAGGGCAGTCGGCCATGGCGTTCGCGGCCAACCGTGCTTCGGTCGGCGGAGTGCGATCCGGCTTTGCCGTCGTGGCTGCCGGTGCATTGTTGTCGGCCTGCGCTGCGTTGCCGGCCACTGGCCCCAAGAGCGATGCGATTCAGGCGTCCGCCACCGCGGGTCTGCGATCGACCAATGCGCTGCCTTATGCGCTCGTCGATGTCAGCGCGGATACGATCGGCTTTTTGTCTCAGCCGAATCTGATCAGCTTCCAGGGCCAGTTTCCCGACAAGCGGCCCAAGCCTGAGCAGGTCGCCGGCGTTGGCGACGTTTTGAACGTGTCGATCTTCGAAGCCGCGCCGGGCGGCCTCTTCACGCCGGCGACCGCTGCAGGTGCGCGCCCCGGCAACTTCGTGGATCTGCCGGCACAGGCGATCGATCAAAAGGGCAACATTTACGTCCCGTACGCCGGCGAGATTCCGTCCGCCGGTCGCACATTGCCGGACATTCAACAGGCCGTCGTTGCCAGGCTGCGCAATCGGGCCATCGAGCCTCAGGTCGTCGTCAGCTTGAACCAGCAGCACTCCAGCGTGGTCAGCGTGCTGGGCGATGTGAATACGCCCGGCGTGCTAGCGCTCAACAGCGTCGGCGAGCGGCTGCTTGCGCTTGTGGCGCGCGCCGGCGGTCCGAAATTCGAAGCGATCGAAAGCTATGTGACGCTGCAGCGCGACGGCAAGAAGGTGAAGGTGAACCTGGCGCGCGTGGTGCACGATCCGCGCGAAAACATCTTCATCCGGCCCAACGACGTCATCTTCCTCACCCGCGAATCGCCATCGTTCACGGCGCTCGGGGCACTGAACCAGAACGTCTTCGGCTTTAACTCGGAAATTCCGTTCGATACCGAGACGCTGACACTGGCGCAGGCCATCGGCAAGGCGGGCGGTTTGAACGACAACCAGTCCGATCCGGCCGAGGTGTTCCTCTATCGCTATCAGAGCCGAGAGCTCTTGCAGAAGATGGGTGTCGACACGACCAGGTTTACCTACGATCGGATACCGACCATCTATCACATCAATCTGCGCGATCCCTCGGGCTACCTGCTGGCCGCCGGCTTCCAGATGCAGACCAAGGACGTGATGTTCGTGGCTAATGCCAAGGTGGTCGACTACTACAAGCTCCTGACGCTGATCAACAACACCGCGTCAACGGTCGGTAACACCGCCGCTACGGTCACCACCGTGAACACCGCCGTCAAGACCAGGTGGTAGGCACCCGTCCTACCACGCTTGCCGTGCGATGACGCGCATCCCGCAGTTTGCGGTGGCGACTGACAGACTGAAATCGATACAGCATTGGGCAACCGCCTGCGTGCTGGTTCTGGCGCCGCTGTTCTTCGGGTCAGTCGATCAATTCTGGATTGCCATCTGGATTGTCGCCCTGTCGATCACGACTGTCCTCGGCGTTTCCGTTCCCCTCAATATTGTTCAGAGCCGGATCGTTTGGTTTTTTTTGAGCGGATGCCTGATCTACGCCATCGTTGCGGTGATCCAGGTCGTTCCGGGGCTGCTTGTTACTCTGGATGATTCGATCTGGCAGCGGGCCAATGACGTCCTTGGCACGCATGTCGAGCCGCGAATCTCCAGCATCGCTGAAATCCCGCCTCTCGCAATCGGGCACTTTCTGCTGACCGTGACGGCTTTCCTAAGCGGTTTCTTTGCCGGTACGTCCAGGCGCGGCATCAGCCGAATCGTTTCTGCGGCCAGAACGGCCATCCTGATCTACGCACTCTATGGATTGGTGGCGCTGGCGATCACGCCGAATCTGCTGTTGTGGGCCCCCAAAGTCGCGTATCGCGGCAGCCTGACGGGGACCTTTGTCAACAAGAACACCGCTGCAGCCTTCTTCGGCTGCGGAGTGATTCTCTGGTCGTGCTGGACATATTCTGCCTTGCAATCGATCGAGAAGTCCTCGCTTCGGGTATTGCTGCTGAACTCGTTCAACGAGCAGGCCGCGATCAGCCTGATCCTCCGGGCGACGGCCGCGCTCACCTGTGTCTTCGCTTTGCTGCTGACCAACTCGCGCGGAGGGCTGATCTCGTCGTCCGTTGGTTTGCTCGTCGCTCTCAGCGTTCTGGAGATCAAGAGATTCAAGCGGCGAATCGGCTACGCCACTGCCTTGAGCATATGCGCGCTGATTGCCCTTGCCGTCTGGCTCACGCAGATGGGGCGGATTGCAAGCGAAGGTGTCATCGATGACGGAAGATGGCATGTTTACAGGCTGGTGGCCGAAGCTATTGGGCACCGACCCTTGCTTGGCGCAGGGGCTGGAAGCTTCGAAATCCTGTTCCCGTCGGTGCGGACGACGGATCTCAGCAACTGGGGAATTTGGGATTACGCCCACTCCACGATTCTGGAGATCGCCTTCGAGATGGGTCTCCCGGTTGCCGGAATGGTCGCGCTGGCTGCGCTCGCTTCGATTTTCCTTCTGGTGCGGCGCGCGCTCAAGGCGGATCAGCACCATCGGGTATCACTTGCTGCGATCATTGGTATCGCCGTGATGACGTACCTTCATTCATTGATCGACTTTTCTCTGCAGATACCGGGTTACGCCATTCCCTTTGCCATTCTCATTGGATGTGGTCTGGCAGATGCCGCGGCCGATCGATCCAGCCGCAGGAGAAGGCCGTCCGGGGAAACGGCCGACGAAGGGTCAACGTCTGCAGAGGCGGTAGGGCAGGCGAGCTGAGCGCCTACGCGTCAGCAAGCTCGCGCGCCAAGGCGCTATCGATCAGCCGATCCGATCTTTCGATCGATCTGCGACAACACCAATGCACGCGGTTTGATCTCGAACCAAAAACGGGCGTCGCTGCTCGATTGAATCTTCAGCCACTGATATTTGGTGAGGTGCCAGGGCATGACCATCTCGGAAAGATTGTCGAGAACCAGATTGCCCTTGTTCGTGGAGACGACGAGAACGAGATGGCCGATACCCGACGGGGTCTTCACGACGGCCAGCCGCACGGCATTTGCCGGAAAGCCACTCTGCATGAGCTCGTGACGCTTGGTCACCGCGTAATCATTGCAGTCGCCGGAAACCGGAGAGATTGTCCAGCCCCCTTCAGCAACCGGGTTGCTCTTGGCGACAGGTATGATCGAAGCGTTAACGTCGCGATTGACGCGTTGCATCGTTTCCAGCGTCTCTGCGGTGAGTTCGACCGTCGTGGTCTGTGCGGGGTCGGACTTGCAGTCGGCCGGATAGCGCAAACAAAAGCGAACGTGCTGAAACGGAGAAAGCGTGGGTGATGCTTCGGCAATCGGCATTGCGACGCTGGTTTCGATCAACGAGCGGCCCTGCGCTGGAGCAAGCGCCATGAGCAGGGCAATCGAAGAAAGCGAAATTGCAAAAGCGCTTCGCGCCATGACACAGCCACCCCAATGAAATGATGGTGCTGCAACGCGCTCCACCTACCAGTGAAGTGTGTCATCACGAGGTTAAGCCTTCTTTCTCACGGAAAGTTAACAAATATTTACTTTCAGTGAGTGGAGCGGGGGCGGAGGGGAGCTCACTCCGGCCTTGGAGCACTTAACTTGCCATGCAAACGCCAGAGGCATTCTCGGCGCCCCACCCTTATCGGCCACGTTCACGCGAAAAAGCTCGTGTCCCGTCCGTTGCCGGCTTGTATTCCAAATACCAAGGAGATCAAGCGGCCCCGCCACCGACAGCGCTAATGTTTTTGGTTTCATTGCGAGTACAGGTCATTGTGAGCGACGGCGGCGGCCCTAGGTCATGGTGAACCGTCGCAAGCTTGTCCATTTGTCAAGCTGGCGAACTTAGGTCTCGGCTCCAATGTCTGCGGCGGTTTCGCTATTGCGC
>DATAIA010000555.1:0-4797 GCA_036262895.1 Xanthobacteraceae bacterium | reverse complement strand
TGAACCTCCCCCTGCTTGCCGCAGCACAACACCCTCTCCGCCCCATTGGGGCGGAGAGGGTGGGGTGAGGTGGGGTTCTTTTCAAAATTCCGCGTTCCCGTATGCGAACTACCCACCTCATCCTAAATCCTTCTCCGCCCTTAAAGGGCGGAGAAGGACTTTCCGCCCCGGATGTGGGGAGATAACGGGAAGGTGGGCACGCGCGGTCTTTCCAAATATATTTGGCTTCGATCTATTTCGATCCAGTCGAAGCGAAACCGCAAAGCCCCACCCATGCTGCCTCAGATCAACGATTATGACGCGCTCTGCCGGGAATTCCGCTGGCAGGTTCCTCGCCACTACAATATCGGCGTCGATGTATGCGATCGCTGGGCGGCAAGCGATCCGCGGCGCACCGCAATTGTTCATGTGAAGCCTGATGATTCCGTCGAAGAGATCAGTTTCGGCTGGATCAAGGAAACCTCGGATCGGCTTGCCAATGTCCTGCGTGCGCATGGCATCGTGCGCGGCGACCGTGTTGCCATCATGCTGCCGCAGGCCCCGGAAGTCATTGCCGCCCACGTGGCGATTTATAAGCTTGGTGCTGTTGCGCTTCCGATTGCCGTTTTGTTCGGCGCGGATGCGCTCGCCTATCGCCTGCAGAATTCCGGCGCAACCGGTTTGGTGACGAACCTGGCGGGGATTGCCAAGTTTGGCGCAATTCGCGAGAGCGTTCCGAACCTCAAACTTGTGCTTTCAACCGACGGGCCGGGCGACGGTGCTGAGGGTTTCCACGACTTGATCGGCCGCGCATCGGCGGATTTCACGCCGGTCGATACCTCGCCCGACGATCCCGCGATGATGATTTATACCTCGGGCACCACCGGGCAGCCGAAGGGTGCGCTGCACGGCCATCGCGTTTTGCTTGGACACTTGCCGGGCGTTGAAATGCCCCACGATCTGTTTCCGCAGCCGGGAGATCGTTTCTGGACGCCTGCCGATTGGGCGTGGGCAGGCGGGTTGTTGGACGTGTTGTTGCCGAGCCTGCATCACGGCATTCCCGTCGTGGCGCGCAAGATCGATAAGTTCGACCCGGACGATGCCTTCGCTCTGATGGCGCGCATGGATGTGCGCAATGTCTTCATTCCGCCAACCGCTCTGCGGATGATGCGATCGGTCCCCAATCCGCAACATCGCTACGATCTCAAGCTTCGTACGGTCGGCTCGGGCGGCGAGTCGCTCGGGGCAGAAACCTACGAGTGGGGCAAGGCGGTATTCGGTTCGGTGATCAACGAGTTCTATGGACAGACCGAGTGCAATCTCGTTCTGGCCTCCTGTGCGCGGATGGGCGTGTCGCGGCCCGGCGCAATGGGCAAGGCGGTGCCCGGTCATACGATTGCGGTCATTCGCCCCGACGGATCGCTCGCATCGCCGGGCGAACTCGGACAGATCGCAGTCAGGCGACCCGATCCCGTGATGTCCATTGAATATTGGGGGCGGCCCGAGGCCACCAAAGACAAGTTTCTCGGCGACTGGATGACGACCGGCGATCAAGGACTTATCGACGAGGACGGCTATTTTCATTTCGTCGGCCGCGACGACGATGTGATTACGTCTTCGGGTTATCGCATTGGACCTGGGGAGATCGAGGATTGTTTGATCCGTCACCAGGCGGTGGCGCTTGCCGCTGTGGTCGGCAAGCCCGATCCGATCCGTACGGAAGTGGTCAAAGCGTTCAGCGTTCTCAAACCTGGGTTTGAACCCTCACCGGCGCTGGCTTCCGAAATCCAAGCCTTTGTGCGGACCAATCTCGCCGCGCACGAATACCCGCGTGAGGTTGCCTTCATCGACGCGATGCCGATGACGACGACGGGCAAGGTGATCAGGCGTTTGTTGCGGGAGAAAACGTAATCTGTCGGGACTCCTTCGGCTTCCGCGTCATGGCCGGGCTCGTCCCGGCCATCCACGATCTTCGCTGAGAAAGACGTGGATGCGCGGGTCAAGCCCGCGCATGACGAAAGTGGATGGATGTAGCTCGATCAAATCCGAATCTCTGACGCCATGATGCGCCGATAAAGTGCAGCATCGATTGGCACGAAAGCGTGCGCGCTGGGATCATCGAAATAGATCGCGTCACTGCATGACGCTGGGTCGAATCCTTGCTGGACGAGATCGGTTTTTTTCTGCTTGAACGTTGAGGTTGTTTCAAGTTCGCCGCGAATGCGCAGGAATAGCGGCTGGGCGTAGTCAGGCAGATGTTCGATCAAATGGGCCCGTAGCTTGGCGAGATCAAGCGGGCCATGACTGACAATGGCGGCCATCCCTGCTTTGCCGTCCTTTCCCGGAATGCTGACGCCATAGACGGTGGCCTCGGCGATGCCGGGAAATGCGGAGATTGCTTCGGATACTTCCGAGGTCGAGACGTTTTCGCCCTTCCAGCGGAACGTGTCGCCAATACGATCGACGAAATAAAAGAAATCATCTTCATCCTTGCGCATCAGATCCCCGGTTCGAAACCAGGCGTCGCCTTTTTCAAATACATCGCGCAGAATTTTCTTCTCACTCTCGGCCTTGTTGGCGTAGCCCTCGAAACGGTTGGCAGGGCGTGTAAAGTCATTGACGATATGTCCGATCATCTCACCGACTTCACCGGTTGCGCAGGCGACGCAAAAGCCGCTGCTGTCGCGCATTGGCTGTTCTGTTTGAAAATCGAATTTGACCAGGCGCACCGGAAATCGGCTCGACAGAAACCAGGGAACGCGGCCGATTGCTCCAAGCCTGCCTTCGAGATTGAAAATTGAAACGTTGCCTTCCGTCGCGGAATAGAATTCGAGAATCTGCGGAATCTGGAAACGGTTCTTGAAATCCATCCAGATGTCAGGTCGCAGGCCGTTGCCGCAGGCAAGCCGGAGACGATGCTGGGCCTCGCGCGGGTGCGGCGGGGTGTTGAGCAGATAACGGCATAGCTCGCCGATATATTGAAAGATCGTGCAATCCCATCGGGAGATATCGTTCCAAAACTCGTTGGCAGAAAATCTTTCGCGGATTGCCACCGATCCGCCCCGCACCAGAAGCGCGCCGGTCGCAACCAGCCCGCCGGCGGTATGATACATCGGCAAACAATTGTAGATGCGGTCGGTGGATTGCGTGTTCATCATGCCGGCGAAGCCGAAGCTTGCCAGCATCAGCCGGTAATGATTGACGTTGGCGGCTTTGGGCATGCCGGTCGTGCCGGATGTGTAGATATAGAGCGCATGATCTTCGATCGTGAGCGGCGGCAACTCGCTCGGAGCAAGTGGTGCACTTGAGAGTTTTTCAAGCTCACTATCGATGCGCGAAAACGAAGCGGAACTGACGCCGTGGGTCCAGCATGTTGCCTTGTTCGTCAGATGCGGTTTCGCCGATTGGTAAGTTTCCAAAAGCGTGTCGGCGATGATGACATGCTTCGGCGCGACCACATCGATGCAGTAGGCGAGCGATGTTCCCGTGAGATTGGTATTGATGAGGGCGACCACGCCACCCACCTGCGTAATGCCAAGCCAGACGGCCATGTATTCCGGACGGTTCGGCATCAGCAGGCAAACGGTGTCGCCTTTGGCGAGCCCTTGGGCAAGCGCCCAGCGCGCATAGCGATTGGCGCGTTCGGAGAGCTCGCGATAGCTGAACGTTTCGCGATCGGACAGCAGCGCCGGTGCATCGCCAAAACGCTCTGCAAGCTCGCCGATGATGCGTGGCAGCGTGCGGGTGGGTTGCCGGGCAATCGGCATGGTCATCCGCAAGGCGCGCAACGCGTGGCGAAGATAGACGAAATCACCTTTAAGGCGCTGCAGCCAAGCCATGGGATGTCCGTTAGTCAGCTCTACCTAAAGTTCTCCGTCATCCTTCGAGGCTCTGGCTTTAAGCTCTGGCACCTCAGGATGACGGGCCTAAACGACCCAATCCAACCTCATCACGCTCCTGATCCGACAATGCCTGAAGCGCGCTAAGAATTATTGAACGTTAACGGGTCCAAGTTGAGGCCGCTTAAAACCGCATTCAACGGTCAATGCCGCCGAATGGCACCAGCGGATTATCCGTCAGGGCCGCGCGATCGGCCCGGTCCGGCGCGATCGATCCGAGAAAAGCATCGAACAGGCCGCGAATGACCGATGGATCAATGTCGCAGGTGATGAACACCAGGCGAGTGCGGCGGTCGTTGTCGGGCCAGGCCGGCAATTGTGCGGTCGGATGAAATAAATGCTGCACGCCATGGACCACGACCGGCGTATCCGGCGTTTCCGCAATCTTCACCACACCTTTCATCCGCAATAGATTCGGGCCATGAACCGAGCGCAGCAATTCGAGAAACATGTCGAATGCCGCGGTCGGGATCGCAACATCGCTTGCAATTGCGAAAGCGCGGATGCGGTCGTTGTGACGGTTAGGATCATGCGTGTGTAAGTGATGCGAATGCGCGTGTTCATGCGCGGTGGCATACGCTTCATCGGCAAGCCAGCGATTGACGTCGGGAATTTTCTGGTTTGCATCGAACAGGCCGCAATCAAGGAGGCGCGAAGCGCTTGCTTCATTGGCGGCAGCATCGAGGATCGGCGCTGCGGGATTGAGTGAGCGCAGCCGCTCGCGCAATTGGATTTGCGAGCCTTCCATCAGATCGGTTTTAGTCAGGACCAGACGATCGGCAACGGCAACCTGGCGAACAGCTTCGTGGTGCTGATCAAGAATGCCAAGGCCATTGATCGCATCAAACACCGTGACGATTCCGTCGAGCCGGAAACGCAACACCAGATAGGGATGTGCCATAATCGTATGCAGCACCGG
>DATAIA010000554.1:0-1513 GCA_036262895.1 Xanthobacteraceae bacterium | reverse complement strand
GGGTAGCCTCCAGGGTCCTCGCACCGTTAGTCGCGCGGACCCGGAAAATGGTTCATTGCGTGCGCGAAAAGGCTCATCGCGTTCGCTTGGTAACGTAAGTGCGCCCCCTCCGTTCCGTGCGAGACATCACGGACGAGTGAAAATTATTGAAAATAGGCGATTTCGTGCGCAAAAGCCCTGGAACCCGGGCGCGCCGAGGGCGCGTTTGCGCCGATTTCGCGCTCACGGGAACGCGAGCGGCTTCGGCCGGACGACCGACTTGCTCTTCGGCGGTTGCAGGGGCCGCGCCGGGCGCGGCCGGCGCTCAATCGCTGCGGCGCAACTGGTGTTCCTCGGCGATGCGCTCGAAGGATTCGGCCAGGCTTTTGATCCGGTAAGCGAGCCGGTTGTCATTCTCGATCGGCAGCTGGCGCACGATCTTGTATTTGCCGCGGGCGGCGGCATCGCCGAAGCGCGGCTCGAAATAGACGTTGATCCCGACGCCGAATCTGTGGGTCATATCCATGCGCGCGCTCCTGCAACGGACTGGCTTGAATTAAAACGCCCGGCGAGCGGGCCGGGCGTTCCATTCGTCGTGGCGGTGGGCTGCCGCACTCAGGCGTTCTGCAGGTTGGACGCCGCCTGCTTGCCGCGCTCGGTCACCACTTCATAGGTGAGACGCTGGCCCTCGTTGAGCGTGCTCATGCCGGCGCGTTCGACCGCGCTGATGTGCACGAACACGTCGCGCGAGCCGTCGCTTGGGGTGATGAATCCAAAACCCTTCTGCGTATTGAAGAACTTGACAGTACCTGTGGCCATGTTGGCTTTCCTTGCGTTAGTCGCTGCTTAAGTTGAGATGCGCGCTGAGACATTCCCGTCCCGCGCGATCGAAACATCCGAGTTTTTGGGGTGACTTGTTTAGCGCCCAATTCCGGGGCAGCGCAGCAAGGCAAAACCGAAAACTATGGTTTCAACGCGTCGTCCATACGCTATTTGCCGCAGCCGGTCAAACCGGCGCCGGCGGCGGTTTAATGCGCCTTCTTCGCGAGCGGATAGCTCTCGCTTTCGTACAGCGCCTGGATGTCCTTGTGGCTCAGCCGCTCCTCGTTGATCTCGATGAAGGCGCCGAGCAGTTGCGGCTCGGGCAATTCCTCGACTGCGAAGCGGATGGCCTCGGCGGCACGATCGAAACGGCGGTATTTGACCTTGTTGGCGATCTTGCGATTGCGCGAGGGGAACAGCTCCGCGGGCGCGTTGTAATCGAATTTACTCATGACGGCTCCAATATCGTCGAACGACGTAGCGGCTGAAAGACCTCTCTTATATAGCGACGAATTCGCGATTTAACAGGGCCGGGGCCGGGCGGTTTGCGGGATCGATACAAAAGGTTACGTTGGACGCTACTGCAAATTGGAATATGTCGACACACAGGGTAGCGATATTTCCATGAAGCGGCGAAGGGGTAGACATGATCGTTAAGGGCTTTCCCAAGGGCGGACAACGGGGGGTAAAGCCCGCGATGACGGGCGTGGCG
>DATAIA010000553.1:0-4822 GCA_036262895.1 Xanthobacteraceae bacterium | reverse complement strand
TCCTTCTCCGCCCTTCAGGGCGGAGAAGGATTTAGGATGAGGTGGGTCGCTGCCTAGATACGAACCGCCGGTTTTTTGTAAATCCCCACCTCACCCCTACCCTCTCCGCCCCAATGGGGCGGAGAGGGAGTCCGGGCACCTCGAAGATGAGGAAATCAAATATGAAGTTTTTCATCTAGTCTCATCACCGTCTAGCTCACGCGCCCCGGTGATGGATTGTTTGCCCGAGAGGCGATGATCGCGATCATGTCGTTTTCGGCCGCCGCGGCGGTCTTATAGCGCGGCTCGGTTGTCACAAATGGCTGCTGCGAGTCCGCCGGATGATAAATCTCGATGTAATAGAGATCCGTCGATGGGTCTTTTCTGGGTTCCAACCGGATAAGGGCCATAATCTGTTCCTTGGTACTTCCTACAAATTACGCGGCGGCCCCAGCCATTTCTTTTTCGGTCTCATCCTGTTCGAGCCCCGCCAAGACTTTCACCTCCGCCTCGGACGCGCCCAGTGTTCTCCAAGGAGCGGTTTTCTCGACAACCCCTTGATAGGATCGCAGCGCCGCCTGCGGCAGCCGCGGTTCTATCTGACCGATGACACGACCATGCTCGTGGAAACTTTTCGCCGCATCGATCATGACGCGACGGAACTGAACAATGGCGATATCGCTCGCCCCAAGGCGCTCCTGGCTGCGATCGGCAATGGGGCCCATCGATTCCCACATCGCGATGTCCTGGTTGGGAATACCCTGAATGCCGGTGAAATTGCCTGATGCCATCAAATCGCGATCCTGGAGATAGTCGTTGTCGGCGTGCCGCTTGATCGGCCGGAATTGGGCATCGATATCGTCGCCAACGACAAGCACGCAGAATTTTCGCCACGCCTCCGTATCGATACCGACTTGATCGCCTTCCGCCCAGGCGATGAAGTGGAAATAGCTGCTGGTGTCGTTTCGCGGCACGATCACGCTGGCGACGTTGTAGGAACTGTTCGGCGGGATCAGTGCGGTAAAGGGCGCAACAAAGGTTGTGATGCGAACGTAATCGTGCGTGTTCGCGTTCGTAATCGGCCGACGAATGGCGGCATACCGCATCCCGTAATTGGTCAACTGTACCTGGATGCGCGGATTTTTGTCAGTGGATGGACGGACCCAGTGATCCCCTTTCGCCGTCGCCTCGCCCTTTGCCGGGCGCATATCAGACGAGTGGAGGGTCGATGAGTGGGCAGAGTCAATCTGCCCCTCCATGATCTGCGCCCAATTACAGGGAAGCTCGACCTTCGCAATCGCCACCCTCGCATCGGCATGCGGCGCCCACGCAGGCGCCTCGAATTCCGGCATGAACTCGGGCGGCCCCATGTAGGTCCAGACAAACCCGCCGGCTTCACGCGTTGGATACGAAAGATGCTTGACCTTCTCCGGTAATGCACTGCCCTTCGGTTCCGAAGGCATGTCGATCACATTTCCGTCGGTATCAAATTTCCAACCGTGGTAGAGACATCGCAACCCGCACTGCTCGTTGCGACCGAATGCCAAGGACGCCTTGCGATGCGGGCAAGATTCTCCAAGCAACCCGAGTTTGCCATTGCTGTCGCGAAACGCGACGAGCTTTTCTCCAAAAAGCTGCACGCGCACCGGAGGGCCATCCGGTTCGGCAACCTGCTCGGAGAGGAGAGCCGGCACCCAGAGGCGCCGCATGAGCTGACCCATCGGAGCTTCGCCCTCAACCCGGCAAAGCAACTCATTTTCCGCAGGGGTCAGCATGGCTCTCCTCCTATGAGACCGCGAGAAAGCTCTCTGCCGCATGATGCGCGGCGCGAGAGAAAAACCTTAGTTTCCTAAGCTTATAAATAAGGCAAAGCGCGGGGTCCGTCCAGGGCCGGATTCCGCCTCAAAACCGCACTATGCCGCATCCAGTAAGTTTCGGATTTTGACCGACATCGCGGTCTGCGTAATCGGCTTTTGCAGCAAATTCACCCCCGGATCGAGCCGCCCGCCATGAACCATTTCGCTGCGCGAATACCCCGTCATGTAGAGAATTTTAAGGGACGGCAACTTCCGCTTGGCGGCCTCCGCAACCTCGCGTCCATTCATTCCCGGAAGGACGATATCGGTTAGAAGAAGATCGATCTTTTCGCGGTCCAAGATCTTCAGCGCCACTTCGCCATTTGGAGCGTCAAAAACCGCGTAGCCAAGCTCCTGCAAAATTTCCTCGATGTAACTGCGCACACCGGGCTCGTCCTCAACGAGAAGAAGTTTTTCGCCCTTCCCCTTCATCGCGACTTCGACTGGTTCTGGAACGGACGCCGGTTCGGTTTCGGCGTGCAGCCTGGGAAAATACAGATTGACTGTTGTTCCCTGGCCAAGCTCGCTGTAAATTCGGACGTGCCCTCCCGACTGTTTTGCAAAACCGTAGACTTGGCTCAGCCCAAGGCCCGTTCCCTCCCCCGCCTGTTTGGTTGTAAAAAACGGTTCGAAAACCCGGCTAATGGTTTCCGGTGCAATGCCCGTGCCGGTATCGCTAACGGAAACCAGCACGTATTCGCCTGGGGTCAATCCATCGACAGTGCTGCAATATTTTGCATCGAGAAAAACGTTATCCGTTTCAATCCTTAGCCTTCCTCCATCAGGCATTGCGTCTCGTGCATTCAAGGCAAGGTTCAATACTGCAGCCTCAAACTCTGAAATATCGACCCTGGTCTGCCACACACTTTCATCATCGGCGATCTCAATTTGAATTTTTTCGCCGAGCGCGCGATGAAGCAGATCAGCCATGCCTGATATGAGCTTGTTCGGCGATATCGGCTTTGGATCGAGTGGCTGGCGCCGCGCGAACGCCAATAATCGTTGAGTCAGTTGCGCGGCGCGAGTTGATCCTGTCAAAGCGTTTTGCACCAGGCGCTCTGAGTTTGCCAATCCCCGACGCAACGCCAAATCGAGATTGCCGGAAATGATCATCAGGATGTTGTTGAAATCGTGGGCAACGCCGCCGGTCAATTGCCCGATGGCTTCCATCTTTTGCGCCTGCCTCAACGAACTCTCCATTTCGGCTCGGCGCGCCGTCTCTTTATAAAGTTCGGTGGTTCTTTTCAGCGCAAGCCAAACGATGGCCCACAACAAAAGTGTCGCCGGAACGCCAAAAACGAGATGCTGTGCCAGACGTCCAAGCCACTCATTCCGCAGAGCTTCAATGGAAATACCTGCACTCAAATAAATCGGCAGGTCCGGAAGCTTCCGCACACCTATTCGACGTTCGACGCCGTCGATAACTGATCTTGTGTCGTAGATTGCACCTTGTGGATGCGCCTGAATAATCCGCTCGAATTTACTTTCTGAACCGAGTTTTGTCTGATCCGGATAAGATGGCGGAGTGGGATATCGGGCAAGCACCGTTCCGTCGCCGCGAACAAGGGCATAACTCGCACCCGGAATGTTGCCACCTAAACGAGCATAAAAATTGTGAATCTCGTCGGGCAGCACTGCAATTTCGATGACGCCGGAGAACGCGCCATCCCGACTGAACCGCCGGCGAGTAACCGGAATAAATAGTGCCTGCAATATTTGTTTCGGCTTGAGGACCTCCCCGATGTATGTGCCGATGTCCCGATCGACGTGAACCTGAAAATACTTGCGATCGGAAACCATCAAATTAGGCGGGTTCGGAAAAAGACGGCTTGAGACTAAAGCATTTGATTCTTTATCAAAGAGCCAGATTGAATCGATGCCGCGGAGCGCACGCACAACTTCTTGCAAACGCTCATGAAAGCGCTGTTCATTATCACGAATTTGATTATCGGAGGAGGCGCGAAATATCTCATCCGTCGTTTCGAATGCGAGATTAATCACCTGGAAGATTCTGGTCGTATACTCCTCGACAACGTCCAGAGATCGCTCAATCCGCTCATCCGATGTTGAATATGTGTTTTGATATGTCGCGGATGCAGCATATGCAAACAGTGCAAGCGGGCAAAGAATGCAGGCCAGCATCAACAATTTAAGCAAATAGATCGCGGTATCGCGGTCGTTGACCATCCGCAGCGAACGCATTGATCGGAATCAGCCGCAAAAGCCCCTAAACTCAAGCGGCAGCTTTATCAAACAATTCGACTCCCGTACGACCACATATTGCCGCACCACTCAGCCCGTGACGCTTGCCTTGATCCACGTCAATGCAGCTCTGAGATGTTTGCATAACTCCCACCACTTCCCGCATATCCGCAGGAGCTTCCGTTGCAATCGATTAGACTGGAACTTACGTGCTCAACATGGCTTGTAAGAACCTTGATTTACGACAAGGGGCTTTGCGACTTTTTCGCATAAGATCTTCACGCCACATCGCATTGAGGTCACCTCATGTTCGACGTTCTGATTATCCTCATCGGCGGCCTCGCTGGGTTTGTGTTCGGGCACGTCCTTGGCGACCCCTTCATGGCGCTGTTCTTCGGCAAAGAATGGTATTTGCGGATCAAGACACATCGAAGTCTGCTGATTATCGTTACGACCTTCGTGCTCGGATGCGCCGCTATTGGAGCCGCGCTGGCGTCGTGGATTGCATCGCTTGTGTGGGGCTAAACAACCGCGCTCGGATAGCAGAGCGCGGTTCTTCATTTCGATTTGAAAATTGAAGCCAGGCTTCAGGGCGTCCGCGATCCAAGCGGGCCCGTTGCTTTTGGAGCCTCGGTTGCAGCACGGGGCGCGCCTTGAGATGCTGCGCGCGCGGAAGCGACAGGTTTTTGCGCGGGCTTCGGCAACGACGGCGTTGCTATGCGTACCCCTGCATCCGACGACAGCACAAGCGCATGCTCATCCGTCAATGCGGCTTCGGTAATGGG
>DATAIA010000552.1:0-2582 GCA_036262895.1 Xanthobacteraceae bacterium | reverse complement strand
GGTTCTTGTCGAACTTCAATATGGTTTTGCCCTCGCCGACCTTGGCGAGGAAGAGTTTTGGATCGAACGCGCTTTTCGGCGCTTTTGGCATGACGTCGCACAACCTGATGGAGAGAGCTTCAGTCTAGCAAGACCTGGCCGGGCACGTTAGGCAAATCTTGCTTCGTCTCCGGTCTGTGAGTCGGAGCTGACAACTGCCTGCGGCTTCGGAAAGGCTCGTTGAGCGGATCGCCGAGCTCAATGCCGTACGATCGTCTGATGCCGATCCTTCATGAGTGCGGCGTCCAGCTCCGTCTGGCTGATCGCGTAGGACTGGGTCCGCGATTGGGAGGCAAACCTCGCGGGCGTTTGCAACTGCGTCGCCACACGCCGATAGGCGATCCTCGACAACCCTTCGATCCGCTGGTCGTCGGTGAGAACGACATATTCGCCGGCGGGCTGAGCGCCCTCCAGCCCCCGAAGGACGAAGGGATTGGCGAACGATACGATGGTCCGCGTTGTTCTGATGGTCAAGATGACATCTCCTGGTCGAACCTGCAGGGCGCCGGCCGCGCCATTTGCCGACGCGGCTCATCGCGCCGGTCGCGGGAGGGCCATTCGAGACTCTAACGGTTGGCTCTCCGGGCTACAGAGCAGAATTGCTCAGCCTTGAAGGAATGGTTCGCAATTAATGGTGAACCCGCGCCGATCATACGACCGTTATTTGAGCAGTTTTGCACATCCTTCGCTCCTGCCCAGGTCTAACCTGACCGTCGGGCGGAATGCTGCATGGTTGTCCGACGAAGCAGCTGGGGCGGCGTTTGGCGCAAGCGCTGGTAGCCGCGTCGTTTAGGATATGCCTGGAACGAAGGTCGTCGGGGTGACTTGGTGATGACGACCGGATGTGATGCCCACTCATCATATCTGATGAAGGGCGGTCCTGGTTCGCACACCCGTGCCAGGACCGCTTTCTTGCGCGCGCTCCTTCAGCTGCTATTCGGTTGGTCTCAGCGATCGGCGAAAGATTTATGGACGGTCCCGCACTTGGAGCATTCGAAAATGCGCAGATCGGGGCCGTCGCGACTTGCCCCGACGTAAATCAGCATCATGCGGCTCTGGCAGGCCGTGCAGTGTGGTCGTGGTATCGGGATCAACGTCGGTTCTGGACGACCATAGACCTCGGACATATGAAGCTACTCCTCATATGGCGGGGTATGCCGGACCCGAAGCCGCCGCCGATGACAGCCGATTCGCTGGCCGCGTAACGGTGAGCATGCCGCGTCTGTCCTTCAGCCACTGTTCAATATTGCTCACATTGCGGGAATCGCCGGCTGCGAACGCGTCTACTCTAGCCTTTCCGCTCCCGATCCGTTGCGGCGCGCCTGGTGTGAGCAATATTGCTCAGCAGGAAATCCAGGCCAGGATCAGTATGAGCGCGTGCGGGGCACGACTTGCGGACCGCTGCCGAAGGCGTCCGGGCGGTCGCAATACTTTTTTGGAGCAGGCGGGAAATGCCGCAAGGAATGCCGGAGATGCGCGCGTCCGCGCAGTTGCTCGTTCGCTATCGCGAGCCCGACAGTTTACGCGGTGTTCTCGAATTGGCGATCACGGCGGTTCCGCTCTGCTTCATCTGGGCGCTGATCTGGGCCGCTCTTGACCGGGGCTATTGGTTCGCCGTGCTGTTCGAGGTCCCTGCTGCGGGCTTGCTGGTCCGTCTGTTCATGATCCAGCATGATTGCGGACATGGCTCCTTCTTCCGCGGGCGGGCGGTGAACGATTGGGTCGGCCGAGCCATCGGTGTGGTGACCCTGACACCATACGATTATTGGCGGCATAACCATGCCCGCCATCATGCGAATTCCGGCAATCTCGATCACCGGGGGTTGGGCGACATTGATACGTTGACCGTTCGCGAGTTTCGCGACCAGCCGCGATGGCGTCGGGTGCTATACCGGCTGTATCGGCATCCCATTGTGATGTTTGGCGTCGGCCCCACCTATTTGTTCATCTTGAAGCATCGAGTGCCGATCGGATTGATGCGCGGCGGCTGGACCCCTTGGCTGAGTACGATGGGCACGAACGCCGCGATCGCGATTCTGGTCGCCGCGATGATTTGGCTGGTCGGCTATGGGCCATTCCTTGTGGTACACGTGCCGATCGTCGTTCTGGCGGCGTCCATCGGTGTCTGGCTGTTCTACGTCCAGCACCAGTTCGAGCGCACCTACTGGTCACACGACGAGACCTGGAATTTTCACGATGCCGCACTGCACGGCAGCTCGCACTACCAATTGCCGCGTGTCTTGCGGTGGTTCACGGCAAATATCGGCGTCCACCACATCCACCATTTGTGCAGTCGAATTCCCTCCTATCGCCTGCCGGACGTGTTGCGGGACCATCCACAGCTCGCCGCCGTCGGACGGATTACACTGGTCCAGAGCTTGCGAACCGTGCGGCTGACCTTGTGGGACGAGGAGCGGCTGAAACTCGTCTCTTTTGGAGAGGCATCCTTGACCTCAGCCGCCTCGCCGATGCCGGCACGCCTGCGACCAAGCCGCTGAAGGCGTGAATGTCCGCACCGCGGTTGCAGTGATTGCCGAGGTTCG
>DATAIA010000551.1:0-2369 GCA_036262895.1 Xanthobacteraceae bacterium | reverse complement strand
TCGCGGTGTCAATCGAGGCCTCAACCTCGTGTCATGGTGCTGTAGATGATTAGCATGCTGGATAAATTCACCAGCTGACCGGATCGAACAATGTGTCCGAATCTTTGGATGATCGATTGCCGCTCAAAGCCAGTGCCATTTGAATAGTGACGTGCAGGATGGCTAAGACGAAGGAATTCTCCGCGGCCATACTCAAGCTCAAGTCCTCTGCGAAACCTGGTTTCACACTGGATTGACCGGCCTTGCCGGTGTGGCTAATCGACGTCTGTACTTTTCAGAAGGAACATCATGTCAAATTCGCAAAAACCGCTTCACATTGACATTCCGGTAGGACTTAGTGAGGTTAAGCTGGTTTTCAGTATTGGCAACCTGGTCTTCGAAGGGGATCTACCCGCGTCGATCTTTCATATGCAGCTCATCAGGAACGACGTCGAGAACTGGAACGCCAGGCACGACATCGTGGCGGTCTTCCATACCAACGCCGGGCACGTGACGTTGAACGACGCAGCGTACGACAAGGAAAGAAATATCGTGACCGGCAATCCATACAGGGGCCTCGTCGCGGACTTGCTTCAGCGTGGGATAAGGGTGGAACTGTGCGGGGCGACCGCTACTGTTCACAACTGGGGAAACGACGATTTGCTGGCAGGCGTAAAGGTCAACACGGATGCCATGGCGCGGACCACTCAACTGGTTCAGGAAGGCTTCATCAAGATGACTGAGTGAGTGGACGTTGGGGCAGGCTGGAGCCGCTGCCCCAATGAAGAATTGGCCGCTTGCTGTGGAAGACGGCAAACCGCATGACGGCGACTTCGCAAACCACGCGTGGACTTCGCCGCACTTCCCGCCTGTGCCGGCTAAATGCGGAAGCATGACTGATTGCGAGTACTCGCAATATGTCCGGCCTGAGCTTGACGCAGCACAGCCGTGATGAGCTTCCAACCATCTGCATAACCACCGTTAAAGGAATGGCAATGAACCTTAACGATGTTCGAACATGGCTCGAACGCGAGCATGCCGGTTTTTCCGACATCCGGCGGCTTGCGGAGCAGTGCCGCGAAGCGTCGGCGAGACCCAGCCGCGAATCCGCGGCGATGCTGTTGCTTGCCGAACGGGCAAGCGCTTTCTGTGAGCGCTACGAAGAAGTTGCGTTAGCAACGGAGGTGGTCGATCAGTTTCTCGTTCGAATGCGCAATGATGTGCACGCGCTCTCCGATGCGCTTGATCAATCCGGCGAGCGCTTTCTTGGCGCGATCAATATGCTTGCCGCTGAGGCCGCTAAGGAACTCGCGGCCTGAAAGAACGTAGCGCGTTTCGCCGGTACGCGCGGGCGGCCGATGTAGCGGATCGCGGCCGCCACGCCACGATCGACTCCGGGATGCCCGGCAGTTCGTTGACCTTGTGGAATTGCGGAATACAGCGCCGGGCAGAAACACCAGGAAGTAGGCTTGGCGAAGCCGACCATCTTTTCCACTGGAACGCTTGCGAACCTTTCCGGGAAGCAGGTGAGGCCCGGGCGCCTTAACCCGTAATGGCGCATGTTGTGGCCAGCGCTCCAGGGCCCGCGTCCGCATGTTCCGTGCCGGTTTTCGCAAGGCTCCTGAGAATACCCGATTTACGTTGTGCTGACGGTCGAGAAAATAAGCGTCTGGCGCGGGGCTCGCGCGCAAAAAAAGGGCTGGCGACATGCGCCACTGCCCGACATAACGTCAGGGAGGCCGCATGACACGTTCAGGTACCCGATATATCTGCATTCACATGGCTGGCGTACTGGTCCTGTGCTATGCCCTGTTGTCGTCCGCGCAACAACCGGCCTCATCGACTCCGGCGGCGTCTCTGGCCGCCGCTGCGTCGCCGCTCGAGCGCAAGAACTGGTTCAACGACCCGTTCTTCGAGCTGTCTCACGCACTGTCCGGCTGTCCGGTGCCGCTCGGCCCGTTGATGACCCATGCGCAGATGGAGGACGACGCCCACTACCGGGTCGAGCGCGGCACGACCTGCTGGCTCGCGCACAAGTGCACGAAGCCCAATTCCTACATGTACGATCAACCGATCGCCGATGCGATTCGCGCTCATTTCAGCGATTCGCGCCAGTTCGACGGCACGAGCCTGTGGATCACCGTGCAGCGCCGCTTCGTCTACGCCGAAGGCTGCGCGCCGGCGTCGTTCGACCGGCAGGCGCTGCGCCGGCAACTGGAGGCGATTCCGGACGTCGAGCAGGTGTTTATCCGGATCGGCACGCGCGCGGGCGCTCCGGCTCCCTACAAGACGCTTGCCGCGCCGGACCAGCCTGCCGGCGTCAGCGATGCGCAATGACGCAATGTAGCGCTCGCATGGCACAATCTCATCGTCGAAAAACAACAGGTCCA
>DATAIA010000550.1:0-6339 GCA_036262895.1 Xanthobacteraceae bacterium | reverse complement strand
GGCGTTGCCGCCAAGACGCGCGAAACAATGCTGCTGTGTGAAGCAGCGGGCTTCGATGTGGTGATCGTCGAGACGGTCGGCATCGGGCAGTCGGAAACCGCTGTGGCCGATATGACAGATTTTTTCCTTGCCCTGATGCTGCCGGGCGCAGGCGACGAACTGCAAGGCATAAAAAAAGGCGTAATCGAACTTGCCGACATGATCGCCATCAACAAGGCAGACGGCGACAACATGAAGCGCGCGACCGCAGCTGCAGCCGACTACCGCGCCGCCCTTCATATCATCACGCCACGCACGCCGGATTGGGCTCCGCCCGTCATCACGTGTTCCGCGCTGACGGGCAGCGGCATCGATGAATTGTGGGATCACATTCTCGATCACCGGAAACGTTTGACCGCGTCCGGCGAAATCGCGCGCCGACGCAGCGAGCAGCAGGTCAAATGGATGTGGGCCATGCTGGAAGAGCGGCTCTTCGCACGCCTCAAATCCGATCCAGCTTTGAAAGCAAAGCTTCCCGCCATCGAAGCAGATGTCGCAGCGGGAAAGCTATCTCCCGCCCTTGCGGTCGAAGACATCGCGCAAGCCTTGGGCCTTTGACGCTGCGACAGGGTGACATCCTGTCGCCCAAGCAGGTTCCCTGGCCGGAACAGAAAATAACGCAAAATGTTGCTGGGGGCATAACCGAGGCAAGCGTGCCTTCTCGTTGCGCCTGTTCGCGCAGATGAAACCTCAAGCAGAATGGAGGGTAAGCCGATGTGGTCGCATGGCAATTTCTACTGGAATGAGCTGATGACTCACGATGTGCAGCGCTCCAAAAAATTCTACGAAAACGTGATTGGCTGGCAGTTTGAGCCGATGTCCATGGATGGGATGACTTACTGGGTTGCGAAAGAAGACGGCGACAGCGTTGGAGGAATGTTCGAAATGCAGGGGCCTGAATTCGAAACAGTGCCCGAACATTGGACCTCTTATATTGCCGTCGATGATGTCGACGGCCGCGTTCAGAAAGCCGTCGCTGCCGGCGGAAAGGCGCTGCGCGAGCCATTCGATATTCCGAACGTCGGCCGCATCGCAATCCTGCGCGATTCCGTGGGCGCGGTTATCGCATTAATTACGCCGACTTCGTAAGCGCATCTGAGCTTAAGCGGCTTTGGTTGCTGCGCGACGCTCAGCATCAAGCAAATTCATTGCCTCCCGCTTGATTGCCGCGAGTTGTGCGGCCTCAGTGATGTTCGAGAGGAACGGCTGCAAGGGCCCGGTCTCAGCAATGCCTGCAAACTTCACCGCTTCGTGGAGAACGCGAAGCGGCGAGATTCCGTCGCGCAGATCTTCAAGCGGAATGAACAAGGCGCGCAGGCGGTGAGCTTCGGCATGATCGCCGCGGCGGATCGCGCGCAGCAATGCCATCGATAAACCGGGTGCCACACAAACGCTGCCGGACGTGAAACAGACAAGACCAAATTTTGTGAGATGTTCAATGGCCGGCCGCTCGCCGATGCCACTGATCACCATCGACCGGTCCACAACCGACAAAATCTCTTCAAGATAAGGATCAATCTCAGGCTTATTGCGAACGACCGCATATTTGATGGCGCAAATCACACCGTCAGCGGCAAGCCTGCCGAGGTCCGCAGCTTCGATATAGCCGTCATCTTTCACATAGGCGATGATTGGGCGGCCATATGCATCTGCCAAACGACGCAAACCGGTTGCGACCCCGTCCGGCACGGCCGGGAAGCGATGCGGCAACACCATCGCTGTGGGATAAGGGTGGTCGCGTAGCATTTCGATTTGATCGAGCGCTTTGCCGAAGTCGCTCCCCACGGAGGGGATGAACCAATCGCCGTCAACCGCCAATGTCGGCAACATTTCAATCAGGCGGCCGAATTCAGATGGCGCCATATTGTAAAGATTGGCGTTGCCACCATACATGAAGGTCCGTACCCCACCGGATCGCAAATGCGCCAGCAGCCGGCGGTTCTCGTTAACGTCGATTGCGCCATCCGCCCGCCGTGCCAATGGGGGCACCGAAAGAACCGAAGCTTCAATATCGGCCTTGGTGACCGGATTCGTTTTCATTCGGGTTCTCCTGTGAGCACGCGCCATGGTGGGACGAGTCATGATATGAGGAGCAGCGGACACGGTCAAACCAACGCGTCCGGCCCCCTCATTTTCGATCAAGCATTGCCCCAATGTCTGTTACTGTATTGCTCGCAGGATTTGGCCGCTTCCCTGGCGTGCGCTTCAATCCGAGCGAACGGCTGATTAAGGCGCTTGCGCGACGCCGAAGGCCCGCGCTTACCGATGTGCGCCTGATCACGCATGTGTTCCGCACCAGTTATGCGGCCGTCGAAATAGATTTACCCTCGATCATTGCGCGCGAGCGCCCGAATGTCGTGCTGCTGTTCGGGGTGGCGGCAAGAATCAAATATGTTCGAATCGAAATGCAAGCACGGAACCGTCGCTCGGCGCTGTTTGCCGACGGTGACGGGAAGCGGTCGACCCGTCTCGCTATAGAAACTGAGGGCGCCGTCCCCCGCGCAGGACGCTCGCCATACCACACAGTTCTCCAGGCGGTTCGAGCATCCGGCCTGGCCGCCAAGCTGTCGCGGGATGCGGGCCGATACCTCTGTAATTTTGCTTACTGGCACGCATTGGGGCTGGCTGCACACTCATCCGGTCCCCAAATCGTTTTATTCGTGCACGTGCCGATGACGTACACCGCCCCTCGAAGGGCCAAACCGAAACGTCGGATCACGGCAAACGATCTTCTTTGCGCCAGCGAAGCGATATTGCTGACGCTTGTCGCTGCCCAACGTAAATCGATTTGTCCGTAGAGATTGCGATTTATATCCCTGCCCGCTTTCAATCACACGCTTGTATGCAGGCGCGCGATGGCCGGTCGATAACTGGCAAAATTTACGTAGGAAACCGAATCCATCCCACGGAACATGCCGCGCGCGTAGCAGTTCATGTTTTCGCATTCAACAGACAGGTGTTCGCGCAGACGCACGTCTCGTCGGGTGGAAACAGAATACAATGCTTACATATCGCATGTCTCGTATGTTTCGTATGTGCCGCTCCGGCATTCTCGGCTTTGGAACGCCGTCCAACTTATTCAAGACCGTAGTGCTTTCAATTTTGGCAGCGTTGGTGGTTTTAACCGCGCACCTTCCGGCAGCAGCGCAGCAGCAACCGCCGCAACCAGCAACCAGGCCCAACATCGTCTTCATCATGGGAGACGACATCGGCTGGAGCAACGTCGGCATCTATAACCAGGGCATCATGGCGGGCCGAACGCCGAATCTTGATCAACTGGCCGCCGAAGGCATGCGCTTTACTGATTACTACGCCGAGGCCAGTTGCACCGCGGGACGAGCAAATTTCATCACGGGCGAGCTGCCGATCCGCACTGGTCTCACCACCGTCGGCCAAGCCGGTTCGCCGCTTGGCATTCCCGATGAGGCACCTACGATCGCAACCGTACTCAAATCGATGGGCTACGCCACAGGCCAATTCGGCAAAAATCATTTGGGCGACCGCAACCAGTTTCTCCCGACGGTGCACGGCTTCGATGAGTTCTACGGATACCTCTATCACCTCGACGCGATGGAGGACCCTTGCCATCCGACTTACCCGCCGGCGCTCAAAGCAGCAGTTGGGCCGCGCAACATGGTCCACTCTTGGGCGACGAATATGGACAACACCACAGTCGAACCGCGCTGGGGCAAGGTCGGAAAACAACGGATCCAGGATGCCGGAGAACTTTGTCCCAAACGCATGGAGACGGTGGACGATGAGATCCTTGATAATGCGATGAGGTTCGTCGACCAGGCCAGAAGAGAAAACAAGCCATTCTTTGTTTGGCTCAATCCGACCCGGATGCACGTCGTCACACACCTCTCGGAAAAATACGAGAGGATGCGCACTCCGGAAAATGGATGGACCGTCGAGGAAGCTGGAATGGCCCAGCTCGATGATATCGTCGGCTCAGTGATGAAGAAAATCAGGGATTTAGGCATCGAAAACGACACGATCCTTGCCTTCTCAACAGACAATGGCGCCGAGAACTTTACCTGGCCTGATGGCGGTCAGACACCGTTTGCGGGGGCCAAGGGAACCGCACTTGAAGGCGGATTCCGCGTGCCGATGATTATTCGATGGCCGGGCAAGGTGCCGGCCGGCAAGGTTGAGAATGCGGTCGTGTCCGGCCTGGATTGGTTCCCAACTTTTGTCGCGGCAGCCGGCAATCCTAACATTACGGATGAACTCAAGAGAGGTAAGCAGCTTGGCGATCGGACCTATAGGGTTCATCTCGACGGCTACAATCAAACGGACCTCATCACGGGCAAAGGACCGACAAAGCGCAACGAAGTCTGGTACTTTACCGAAACCACCCTCTCCGCTGCTCGGATTGGCGATTTCAAATACCGTTTCACCGATCAACCAAACGGCTGGTTGGGAGCAACTGAAAAAGTCGATTTGCCGCGAATCACGAACTTGCGGCTTGATCCTTTTGAGCGGACTGGCCTCGGCCAATCATTCTCTTACATGAACTGGTACATGTACGAGTTCTGGCGCGGCGTATTCGTTCAGCAGGAAGTGACAAAGCTCGGCGAAACCGCGGTCGAATTCCCGCCCATGCAGAAAGGCGCGAGTTTCAATCTTGAAGCGGTAAAAGAGCAAATTGAGAAAGCGATCGCCTCGCGCCATGGCGAGTAGCGGGAGGCGGCCGAAACCATTTGGACGCAGTCGGTCCACAAGCAAAAGCCGCATTCGAAAATCTGGGCAGGCAGAATCCGCCAGCCGAAGGACTATGGTTGGCGAATTTTCCGCTGTAGCAATTGCGGTACTGAGCGGGACCGCGTTGCTCGTCCTTGCTGCCCTTGCATTTGGCTTTCTCCGAGATCATTGGGCGAAATTATTTAACGGCCGACCAACCGCGACGATTGCGTTTTCCGGCAGCGAGAGCTGTTCCAATTGCCACCCCCGGGAAACAGAGATGTGGCGCCATTCTCAACACAAGCACGCCATGGACCATGCCACTGATCAATCAGTGCTAGGGGATTTCGGAGAGGCAGGATTTGATTATAACGGCGTGCATTCCCGGTTCTTTCGCAAAGACGGGAAGTTCTACGTCGAGACCGATGGTCCCGATGGCGCGCTGCAGATATTCGAAATCAAATACACATTCGGTGTCGATCCGCTTCAACAATATTTAATCGAATTTCCAGACGGCCGTTTGCAGGCCCTATCAATTGCGTGGGACCGCCGCCCGAAGGAGCAAGGTGGCCAACATTGGTTCCATCTTTATCCCGATCAAAATATTTCACACGACGACGTTCTGCATTGGACCAAGCTCAATCAGAATTGGAATCATATGTGCGCCGAATGCCACTCGACGGGCGTGCGCAAAAACTACGATTCGATAACGGACCGTTTTGCGACGACCTGGGCCGAAATCAGCGTCAGTTGTGAATCCTGTCACGGCCAAGGCTCGCGCCATATTGCGTGGGCGCGGAATAAGCAAAGCTGGTGGCCATCCTCGACAAACGAGGACCCGACAAAGGGTCTTCTTGTTTGGTTCCGTGAACGTCAGAATGTGATGTGGTCGATCAATCCAACCACTGGAAATGCAGTCCGCAACGTTAGTCCCGTTTCTATACGGAAGGAAGTGGAGACCTGCGGCTTATGTCACGCGCGCCGCAGCACATTCTCGGAGGAATGGATCCCCGGACGCTCACTGTCTGACACACATGTCGTCGCTCCGCTCTCCCGCGGACTGTATTACGCAGATGGTCATATGCGGGATGAGGTCTACAATTACGGATCATTCAAACAGAGCAAGATGTTTGCTGCCGGCGTGACCTGCAGCGATTGTCATGAACCACATGCCGCCACCCTTCGCGCGCCCGGAAATGGCGTCTGCCTGCAATGCCATTCCGAAGGCAAATACGAAGCGGCTGCGCATCATCACCACGAAGGTATGAAATCGCCCCCACCCTGTGCGACTTGCCATATGCCGGCAAGGACCTACATGGTGATCGACCGGCGGCACGATCATAGCTTTCGTATTCCCCGCCCCGATCTCTCTGTGAAGCTGGACGTCCCAAACACCTGCAATAACTGCCACGCCGACAAGACGCCGGCATGGGCGGCTTCGGCGATCACGCAGTGGCATGGGGCCGCTCCCAAGGGGCTGCAAACGTATGGGGACGCTTTCGCTGCGGCCTGGGCCGGTCGGGGCAATGCCGGCGCTTTACTCGCCGCGGTGGCAGCTGATCCCAAGACTCCGTCTTTCGCGCGGGCCGGCGCCTTGGCGGAACTGGCGCCCTATCT
>DATAIA010000549.1:0-6815 GCA_036262895.1 Xanthobacteraceae bacterium | reverse complement strand
TCCGAGTTCAGCAGCCCCTGAAGCGATTTCTTTTCCGCGCGCAGCTCTTTTTCTTCCCCGCGGATCTCAAACTCTTCCAGCCGGCGCAAATTGCGCAGGCGCATATTGAGAATGGCTTCCGCCTGCACATCGGTCAGGTTGAAGGTTTTGATCAGGACAGGCTTGGGCTCGTCCTCGTTGCGGATGATCTTGATCACCTTGTCGATGTTCAAATAGGCAATCAGATAACCGCCCAGCACTTCCAACCGATGCTCGATTTGCGCCAGCCGATAGTTGCTGCGCCTGATCAGCACATCGCGCCGGTGGTCGAGCCACTCGCGCAATGCTTCGGCAAGCCCGATGACCTTGGGGATACGCCCCTTCACCAGGACGTTCATGTTGAGCGGGATGCGGCTTTCAAGATCCGTGAGCTTGAAGAGCGACTCCATCAACAATTCAGGATCAGCCGTGCGAGATCGCGGCTCCAGAATAAGGCGCACGTCTTCGGCCGACTCGTCGCGCACATCCTCAAGCAGCGGCAACTTCTTTTCGTTGAGGAGTTCCGCAATCCGCTCGATCAATCGTGATTTCTGCACCAGCCACGGAATTTCCGTGACGACAATGACGTATGTGCCGCGGCCGGTTTCTTCCTTGTGCCAGCGGGCACGCACGCGGAACGAACCGCGCCCCGTCGTATAGGCCTCGGCAATTGTTTCAGCGGGATCGACAACGATGCCCCCGGTCGGAAAATCAGGACCGGGCACGAATTTGAGCAGCGTGCGGCTTCGTGCATTGGGATGATCGATCAGATGCAGCGCGGCGTCGCAAAGTTCGGCGGCATTGTGCGGCGGAATGGATGTTGCCATGCCAACCGCGATGCCTTGCGCACCATTGGCCAGCAAATTCGGGAATGCCGCAGGCAGGACGACCGGCTCGGTGTTCAGGCCGTCGTAGTTCGGGCGGAAGTCGACTGCGTCCTCATCGATCCCATCGAGAAGGAGCCGCGCGACCTCGGTCATGCGCGCTTCGGTGTAGCGGTAGGCTGCGGCGCTATCGCCGTCGATATTGCCGAAGTTCCCCTGCCCGTCCACCAGCGGATAACGGGAGGAGAAATCCTGGGCGAGCCGTACCAGCGCATCATAGATCGCCTGGTCGCCGTGCGGGTGGAACGTACCCATCACATCGCCGACGATCTTGGCGGATTTCTTGAACCCGGCATTCGGCTCAAGGCGCAGCAGGCGCATTCCGTAGAGAATGCGGCGATGGACGGGCTTCAGACCGTCCCGCGCATCGGGCAGCGCCCGGTGCATGATGGTGGACAGCGCATAGGCGAGGTACCGCTCTTCAAGAGCTTCGCGTAACGCGATCTCCTGAATAGGCGTCGGCTCAACCGGGGGAATCACCCTTTTACTCATGGCAGATCGGTACTGCGGGCGCGGGCCGCAAACAAGGGTTTACCGCTGACTTCGGGGTTTTCAGGGCCGTATGGGCCGCGCCATCATTTTCAAAAAAGGCTATTCCGCGGCCCGGATTGAGCCACCTGGCGCATCCCGGACCAGGGCAGCGATGAAACTGTCCCGCGCATCGGAAAGCGAGCCCCCGCGCGGCTCCATCACATATCGGGTCAGAAAAAAGCCCGTCAATGTGTACCCATCGGCAAGTTCATGCAGCGATGGCATCTGGGCCATTTCCGCGTCGCTTAAAAATGATGGTAGGCGCAGCAAGCGGTCCTGCCAGGGTTTGCCCGCCTCCCGCGACACGGCGCGACCTGATTTCGGCGACACATAAACGAGATCCGTCATTGCTCCGGTCGACGCGCATTGCTGCAAGTCGAGCCCAAACCCGAGCTCGGCCAAAATCAACAGTTCAAACCGCGCCACCGATGCGCCGAGTACCGCGCGATCATCCATCCGGTCCAAAATCACTGCCAACGCACGATGAATTACCGGATGCGGATCACGTTCGGGCAAGAGGCGGCACAAAGCGGCCAAGTGGGTGATTCCATAAACCGCATGCGCATGGCTGAGAAACGAGGCTGCGCGCAGATCCAGCCCTTCCACGGTGTAATTGCCGAGATGCTCGTCGAGCCGTGCGCGCCAACTCACCTGGACCGTGTTTCCAGGTTGCAGGATCGGACGCAACCGGGACCCACCACCACCGCGAACGAGCCCCAGATGGCGGCCGTGGTCGCACGTCATCACTTCGAGGATGGCATTCGCCTCCCCATGACGCCGCACGCCCAGCACGAAACCTTGATCAATCCATTCCATGATCGCGACTCATCCGCGGGGCAAGGATAGGCCTAGTCCTTCCCTCTCCCAAAGGGAGAGGGTGCCGAACGTGCGGCAGCACGTTCGGCGGGTGAGGGGTCACAAACTATCGAGATGCTTTAACCCCTCAACCCGCGCTCGCTTCGCTCCGCGCGCCCCTTCTCCCATAAGGAGAAGGGGCTGATGCTCGCCCCAGCCCCGCTTCAATCCGTCGGAAATTCCAACCCGATTTCGCGGTAGCGACTGGGATCATCTCCCCAACCTTCGCGCACTTTGACGAACAGCATCAAATGCACGGGCGCCTCGACGATCTCGGAGAGTTCCCGACGCGCCTGCATGCTGATCGTCTTGATGGTTTGACCGCCCTTACCGAGAACGATTTTGCGCTGACTCTCACGCTCCACATAGATCGTTTGCTCAACGCGCACCGAGCCGTCCTTGAGTTCTTTCCACTGGTCTGTTTCGACCGTCGACTGATAAGGCAATTCCTGATGCAGCCGGGAGTAGAGTTTTTCTCGCGTGATCTCAGCAGCAAGTTGCCGCAAAGGCGCATCCGTTATCTGATCTTCAGGATAGTGCCATGGGCCTTCGGGCGCGCGCGATGCAAGCCATCGCTTCACGTCTTCGATTCCATTGCCTGTCAAAGCAGAAATCATGAAGGTGGCTTCAAAGTCCGCACGCTTGTTGAGTTCAGCGACAAGTGCAAGCAGTACCGGCTTTTCGGTTTGGTCGATTTTGTTCAAAAGCAGAATGCGCGGCTGCCGAACGTCCGGAAGGCGATCCAGGATGGCCGAGACCTCATCATCAACACCGCGACGCGCATCAATCAAAATGGCCACAAGATCGGCGTCATGCGCGATGCCCCAGGCTGTCGTCACCATCGCGCGGTCAAGCCGGCGTTTGGGTGCAAAGATGCCAGGGGTATCGATGAAAATGAGTTGTGCGTCGCCTTCAATGGCAATTCCCCGCACCAGCGCGCGCGTGGTCTGCACCTTGTGGCTGACGATCGATACTTTGGTGCCAACCAGCGCATTGACGAGCGTCGACTTGCCGGCGTTCGGCGCACCAATCAGCGCGATAAAGCCGCAACGCTTCTGGCCTGTTTCCGCCTCTTCATGCATCGTTGGCACCCGTTCCCACTCCTTCACGCAAAAGCATACTTGCCGCCGCAGCCTGCTCCGCGGCACGCTTGGATCGGCCAATACCTTCAGAGGGAGCGCGGTCAGCAACTTCGACAACGACCCGGAATTCAGGGTTGTGGTGCGGCCCTGAACGCCCGATCTCCCGATAGGAGGGGGTCGGCATGCCGCGAGCCTGCGCCCATTCCTGAAGCATGGTTTTTGGATCCCTTAGCGACCGCGCGGGTCGAAGCATCCGCTCCTGCCAGAAACGCTTAATGAGATCGGCGGCGGCAGCAAAACCGCCATCGATGAAGGTGGCGCCGATCAAGGCTTCGCACATATCGGCAAGAATTGCGGTGCGGCGGCGTCCGCCGGCTCCATCTTCCGAGACGCCGAGCTTCATTGCGGAGCCAAGGTCCATCGCGCGCGCGATGTCCGCGCAGGTTTCGCGGCGCACGAGATCGGCCAACCGGCGCGATAATTCCCCCTCATCCGCATCGGGGAAGTTATGAAACAGCATATCGGAAACGACGAGGCCGAGCACATGATCGCCCAGAAACTCGAGGCGCTGATAGCTGCCGATACGGCTTTTGGTCGCAGCCAGCGATGAGATGTGTGTCAACGCCCGCTCAAGCAGCATGCGGTCGTTAAAGCGATAACCGATCCGTTCTTCAAGGGCTCGCGCGGCTTGATCTTCCTGCTCGCCGGAGCGCTTCCGACGCCGACCGCCCTCACGCGGGCCGGCGGAAGGCTTAATGCCGATCTCCTTGCCCGCGCCCTGCGTCGGTCCGTCACCGGTTGTGACTTTTGCCTTTCGGCTCATCGCACCAACGTAAACAGTCGGTTCCAGCGCACGGCCCACGGCCAGCGCCAAACTTCCCAGGCGTGGACCCCATCGCGGATCGAGAAGAAAATAATCTGTGCGCGCCCCACAATGTTTTCGAACGGCACATAACCAACCTGAGACAGCACCCGGCTATCAGCGGAGTTGTCTCTGTTGTCCCCCATCATGAAATAATGACCGGGCGGCACCGTATAAACAGGCGTGTTGTCGTAAAAGCTGTTCTCATAAAGATCGAGCGTCGTGTAGGTCACGCCGTTCGGGAGGATTTCACGCCACCTTTTGACCTTGATACTGCGACCGTCCTCGTCAGTGTCGGTGAAATCCTCAATGCGCTCGCGTTTGACCGGCTCGCCATTGATATGGAGCAGACCGTCAATCATTTGAACGCGGTCGCCAGGCAGCCCGATCACGCGCTTGATGTAATCCGTCGTATCATCCTTTGGCAGGCGAAATACCACGACGTCGCCGCGCTCGGGTGGAGAGGCAAGAACCCGCCCGGAAAACAGCGGGGGCGAGAATGGCAGCGAGTAATGAGTATAGCCGTAGCTGTACTTCGAGACGAACAGGTAGTCGCCGATGAGCAAAGTCGCTTTCATCGAGCCGGAAGGGATATTGAAGGGCTGAAACAAAAAAGTGCGGATGACCAGCGCGATAATCAGGGCGTGAATGATAACGCGCGCGGTTTCGGCGAATCCTTCTTTGCGCTTGGGTCGGCTCGAAATACTCATCGGCCTCTCGTCTCGTGGCATTTGCGCGCTTAGAGCGCTATCCGTCGATATAGAATCGCCGGTGCACGCTCTATCCTTTTGGTAGGAGCATTATCCGGTGGCAAACACACCCGTCTCGCAAAGCCCTGCCGACGGTCGGCCTGTCTCCTAGAAACGAAAATATGTGAGGGTTGTAGCTCGGCAAGGCGAAAGGCGCAATGAATGGTGGCTGTTTCATGGCACCTCAAGTTTCGTGCGGTTTTGCCGAAATAACGACAAATGCCTGAGCAAGCGGCCATTCGTCCGTAATCGTCAGGTCTATCTGTGCCTCACACCCCTGTGGAGTTATAGCGGTAAGGCGATCCAGGGCTCCCCCGGTCAGGTGCATGGTCGGCCTCCCGCCCGGAAGATTGACGACCCCCATATCGCGCCAGAATACCCCGGCGCGCAGTCCGGTCCCCAGGGCTTTGGAGCAGGCCTCCTTTGCCGCAAAGCGTTTTGCATAGGTGGCCACCCGCCCGGCCGTTCGCAATTCCGCCCGTTTGCGCTCTGCTGGCGTGAATATTCTGTCCAGAAACCGCTCGCCGTGACGTTCAAGAACCCGCTCAATGCGGCGAATGTCGACGATGTCGGAACCAATCCCCAAGATCATCTAGTGCCCTGTTTTCGAAGTTCGTGATATATCGCGGCCCTCTCTTACACGAACTTCGAAAACAAAAGGGCACTAGCAAGTCTATAATTCTAGTGCCGCTTTCGATTTGAAGTTCCTAAAACGGGTTTGCTGCAACCAGTGTAGGAACTTCAAATCGGCGGCACTAGGCTGCTCTCAGCTTCGACCAGCAAGCCGGGAGCGGCCGCGCTCCATCGACGCGCGCATTCTGGCAATGCTTTCCGTCAACCCAAGGAAGATCGCATCCCCCATGATGAAATGCCCGATATTAAGCTCCACGATTTCCGGCAAGGTCGCGATGCGCTCGGCCGTTTCGTAGTTCAGACCGTGCCCAGCATGCACCTCCAATCCGAGGCGCCGGGCGTGGACCGCCCCATCGCAGATCCGTTGCCATTCTGCGCCCGCGGCTTGCGTATCGCCTTCGGCAATTGCATCGCACCAGGCACCAGTGTGAATTTCAATGACAGGCGCACGCACGATTGCGGCCGCTTCGATCTGGCGCGGATCGGCCGCGATAAAAAGCGATACGCGAAAGCCGGCGTTGCGCAATTCGGCCACGGCTGAATCAATCAGATGACGTTGACCGACGACATCGAGGCCGCCTTCGGTGGTGCGCTCTTCTCTGCGCTCAGGAACAAGACACACCGCATGGGGCTGCGTTTTGAGAGCGATCGCCACCATCTCATCGGTCGCCGCCATTTCCAGATTAAGCGGCTTCAGGATCTCATCCTTTAATCGCGCGATATCTTCGTCCCGGATATGACGCCGATCCTCGCGCAAATGCGCAGTAATGCCGTCAGCACCTGAGGCAATCGCCAAATGTGCGGCTTTGACGGGGTCAGGGTGCAAACCGCCACGGGCGTTCCGCAGGGTTGCGACGTGGTCAATATTGACCCCCAACCTAAGCGCAGGCGCTTGCTTCATGATGACCTCGGCTCACAAGGAGACCGGTTAGACAGCCAAACCCCGGCTTCCAGGCTTGGTGGCCGGGATGGCGGCCAGTTCGGGCGGCAGTCGATCGGCCGGATAGTTCGGAATGTCGAGGGTTGCGAGGGCGACCAACGGAGCTCCGATGTCAGCCTTGCCTCCGGATCGATCAATCAGGCACGCCGCTCCCGCAAGCACGCCAGGGTGCTTGCGAATGGCATCGAGGCATTCACGGGAGGACAGGCCGGTGGTGATGATATCTTCCACCATGAGGACCCGCGCACCTTCCGGAATTTG
>DATAIA010000548.1:0-2326 GCA_036262895.1 Xanthobacteraceae bacterium | reverse complement strand
CGATACTGGTTCCAATCGTGCATGTGCATGAAAACCTCCTGTTGTGTATAAGTGCCACCATCGTAGCTATCAGAAGGAAATGAGTTATGTCCTCGCGGCGCAATTCGAATGCCGATCGGCTCAACGAGCAGGACAGTGCGCATTCTGGCCGCCCGCCAGCCCGCGACTCGTTGAGCGCCATCGCGCCGCTGCTGCGGGTGCGGCCGGAACTGCAGGAGGTGTGCCGTTTCGCTTCGCAATGGAAGACCGTGCACGAAGCGGAACCCCCCGGCTGGGCCCAGTTTCATATCGTGACCAAGGGCAGCTGTCGCCTGGAACTGCAAGGCGGGAAGTGCTTCGCGCTGGAGGCGGGCAACCTGCTATTGCTCCCGCATGGCGATGCCCACGTCGTGCGCTCGGTCCGCGGTGGCCGCAACCCAGCTGCGCCGGTCCGGATCGAATCCAACGACGCAATAAGGATCAAGACCAATACCCATGAAGAGAGTGACACCGAGTTGATCTGCGGCCGCCTTCGCTTCGAAGAGATTCCGAGCAGCCTGGTCCTCGCCGCGCTGCCCAGGACCATCCTGCTCAGCTTGGGCACGGAGCAGTTGCTAGGCCGCCTGAGCATGCTGGTGCAGATGATCGAGGAGGAGCTAAGCGCCGCCCGTCCGGGAGCTGCGGCCGTCGCGACCGACCTCGCCAGCGCGCTGTTCGTGGTTATGCTCCGCGCACATTTCGAGCAGGCGCAATCCTCCAGCGATCTGATGAAGCTGCTCGCTACGCCAGCGTCCGCCCGGGCCGTCAATGCGATGTTGAACGATCCGGCGCGCGGCTGGACCTTAGATGAGCTTGCCGCCGAGTCGCATGTCTCGCGGGCGACCTTGGTGCGTACCTTCAAGAAGGCGGCCGGGATAGCGCCGCTCGCCTTCCTCACCGAATTACGCCTAGGGCTGGCCCAGCAAAGCCTCACCGCCACGAATGCCTCCCTGATGAAGGTGGCCGTGGCGGTCGGTTACGACTCCGAAAGCGCCTTTGCGCGGGCCTTCAAGCGACGGTTCGGGATTTCGCCGGGCAAGCTGCGCAGTATCCATCAGAAGTCGGATGACTGAAACGGCGCGCGTGTGCATGGTCATGACCGCCCGTGTCGAGACCGCGCGCGCGTCGAGGATCTTCGTCGGGCGCAACAATGAAGCGTGAACGGCTAGTTTTCCCGGTCTTCGGCCATTCGCGTCGACCGCCGTCTGGGCGTTGTGGCCGACGACCCCAGTTCCGCCTCGAGCGCGCATCCGGATCTGTGAACGACACTTGCTTGTCGGGTGCCGCATTGAGTTGGAGCTCGATCTCCTTCAGGCTCTGCATCTGCACCTTGAGAGCCGCGATCTTGTCCTGCCTCTCCGTCTTAGCCTTTGCGATTGCCGGCTCCTGACGGTCGGCTGTGTCCATTGCCTCTGGAAGGAGGAAACTTTGCGTACGACTGTCGCCCGCTTCATCTCCCTCACCCCCGATATCGGATGAGAAGATTATCGCGGTTCAAAAAGACGTTTTGGCACACTCTGGGCCGGACTCGGTCCGACGATGACGACGCAGACCGACCCGAAACGGACGTTGGTTAAAGTCGTTCCTTCGCGTACCTCTCGTAAGAGGCGAATATGCGCAACTATTCCGCCCTGGCGCGCTGACACTTTAGAGCGTCCCACGTCTCGGTGGCCAAGTACTTCTCCAAAGTCACACCTTTTGTGCGCACAAAGGGAAGATAGATGAGATGGCCAACGGATTCACGCACCTGCTTGTATGAAGCAATTCCACCGTTCGCATCAACGACCACGAAGTCGTCTCCGCTGCTTTTTATGTGGGCCATTTGCACCACGTGACCGTCGACCATCGACACGAACTCGCTTTCCAGCATTGCGCGGCTAAAGACGAGAGCGTCTACTTCCTTGTTGCTTGGCAACGAGAAACCATCACCCACGGAGTTTCAGAAAACAGCGCCAAAGAAAGCGCTGTTGTCGTCTGCCCTTGCAGTCGGCGTGTACAAGATCAGAAGAAGGAGAATTCTGAGCATTGTTTTCTTACCTATAGGTATTTGCGTAAATGCCATTTGCTGACAAGTCGCCTGTCGGCTAGGCATTTTTAAACAGCCCGGATTGCGTGGTAAGGGGATACCAAAAAATGCTGCACTCGAAACATTTAGCCTGAATACGTTGCTTCAGTGTAGGCGATCAATACGTTTTCACACACCTTCGGCCGACTGCTGCCGGACGTCAGACGGCAGTTGCCGACCCGTTCCCGCCTTGCAGATAGATCCTCCGAACGTCATCATCTCGCTCGAAAGCGGCCCTTCGCC
>DATAIA010000547.1:0-3364 GCA_036262895.1 Xanthobacteraceae bacterium | reverse complement strand
TGTTGTAGCGGTCAAGACCAGCTTCATCTTTTTTGGAAGTACCGCGTCAAACTCCCGACTACCTACCAGATAACCGTTTAAGACAATTTGGAATTCATGAAATTTTGTAGTATCGTAAGATTTTCGAGATGGAAATACATTTATTTCAAATGGAAATTCAAGACCCAATGGATGTTCTCTGGATATTGGAAGATTGAGCGCAACCCGCTCCCCCTGCGCATTCCATGTTTCGTAAAGTTTAAAGAAGCCAGAGGGTTTGAATTTTTGCTTTTCTCCATGCCTGAGTGCAATCAAAGGGGTGAGAGGGAGTTTTCCCAGTGGATCGCTATAATCGTAAAGACATCCGCCATTGGCACCTACGCTGAATCCGATTCCTATAAATGAGCCTTTGAGCCCTCGATAACCCAGGTTATCCCCACTCTCGCCATAAGAGCCCACCCCAGCGAGTTCATCCGCGTCCGCTAAAGCCAAGCAAAAGCCTCCCCCTGATTCCCCTGTTCCAGCGGCATCTTTTTGCCATATCAGGCTGAACTTAATATCAAATTTATTCGAAGAGAATGATTTTCCCGACTGCACAAATGCATGCTGCATGGCCTGATGATCAACAAGCCTCAACCATCCGCCTTCCAGACGCGTGGGCGTCGCGACGGGCGCATCGTTGACAGGCACGCCTGTCATGAACCAGTACCTTGGAGACAACTCATCATCCAGCAAGATCTTTTCAACGGTACCCATGCATCCCCCTGTGATTTATTTCAGACAGTAGAAACAATAGCCGAACAAGAATCGTCGGCATCCACGGTTCTACGTAATTTTTCCACCTCAGTCAATCACATTCATTCTTTTTTCAAATCGCCAAGCCTAAAAGACAATGAATTTCCATGCCAAAAAATGGAAAAATTCATTCTCCGTCGCAAGATTTCAAAGGATGACGGGATTTATTTTTTAAATTGGCCACAAATCGGCAAGAATGCGACGCATGGGCGCATGAGCGCCTCACGCATTTATATTCTCGATACCCGCGTCAAGCCAAATTGCCGCGCCCGCGTGACTCTCGCCTCAATACGCGTGCAAAGCCGTCACGGCCCAGAGGTGGGCAGCGTCAGACGCCGCAGGAGCAGGCATTCCCTCGGCCGGGCGTCGATTCGCGTTGATGTCGATGAAGAGAGGCTTTCCGGGGGCGTTCCGCCAAGTATGGCCGTGGCCATGCACCGGGCGCCCTCAACGAGATGAGAGCCGTTGAGGGAGATCTACAGCCGCCTCGACGCAGACTCCCCCGCTTCAATGGCTAACTCAGATGAATGCCCCGCCCCGGCAGCGTCCCCTGCTCGGTCCGCAGCGGCACCCCTTGCAGCGTGTCGAAGTCGGAAGGCGCATCCGGCACCCGAACAGCCTCTTCCGATACCCTCGTCAGGTCCATCTCATGCAGCGACGCGACCCAACGTCCCGAAGCGGAATCCGCCGGCTCATCATTCGTGAAGATGCCGTCGCGGATGTAGAAGGTTTCGCCGGCGGGCCGCTCCATGTGCAACTCGATCAGGCGCCCGATCGGGAAGGTGTAGGTCACGAGCTTTTCCTTGGTCTTCCGGTCGCGCCCGCCGCAATTGAAGAAGCCCTCCGCGGCGATGACGATGCACGAGCCCTCGACTTGGTTGTCCGCGTCGCCGCCGCAACGCCAGATGGCCGACGGCAGACGCACGCGGACCTTGTCGATGACGAGGTCCCTTTGCTTGTTGAGCGCGTTGAGCGGAGGAACAAGCGATCGCAACTGGCGCAGCCGCTCGGCGAAGTTGTCGTCCATGCTGAACTCGACATGGTGTGTCGAACCGCCGGAACGCTTGACCACCTGCATGATGACGTGGCGGGGTTGACTCACAGGGGCCATCCTTTCGCGCCGCTGGAACACAGCCCCCAACCATGGAATGCAATGGTTTTAATCGGGATCATCAAATTCGCCTGCAATTAGAACTTTGGTACTGAGCGATGTTTTCGCATCAATTGTTTCTAACTGTAGATGGAATTCAGATGCTTTGGTAGCTGGTTCAAAGTACTACCTGCGGCCCTGCACCGAATGGCGGTGCGTGAGAAATCCGTCAGGAATTGACCAGCTCGTCCAGCGCCTTGCACGACGGTGCGCAGACCGTCTGCGCCTTGCCGAGCAACTGTCGAGTGCGCATTTGCGAACGCACTCGGTGCTTGCCGCACATGAAGCAGGACATGGTCGCGCCGCTGAAGGATGCCGAGGCCCGAAAGGGCGAGCCTGGCGCCTTCGCCTTGTAACGCAAGCCGTCTTCGAGGACGGCGGTCTTGACCTCAGCCTTGCTCATTCGCGGTATCGGGTTTGGCGGGGCGCATGGCGCGCTCGATCGCCTTCTTGGCCGCCATCTCGGCGGAAAGCGAACTGTCCAGCGCTGAGCGGCACAGCCCTGCGTGCTGGTAGTTCATGTTCTCATACACCTCGGACGCCGCGGGATAGGCATCCAACAGGCGGCCCAGCTCCGCGCCTTGCTCCACATCGCGAAATTCCTCGACGAGGTGCATCACCACCGAACGGTATTGCTCGGCACCCACTGGCACGGCGCTGTGGTCGAGCTTCTCGAGGAGCTGCGCGAGCACGTGCGTCACCGCCAGGTCGGTCTTGGGTACCGGGGTTTGAGTAGCGTTCATGGCTTCCATCTGGGGCATCGTCGCAGAAAAACAAGTGCGGCCGCACGCCCCAAGGCTACAGCAGTGTTTCGGGCACGAGCGGCGACAGTAACAGGTTATAGAGCCGCTGGAAGAAGGTCGATTCGGGCTCGGCCGTGAGGACGATCTCCTTCTCGCCGTCGTTGGTAAGCCATTCGAGCGTCCCGGTGCCCTTCGCCAATCGAAGCCGGTAGGAGTTCTGAACCTTGCTGACATTGATCACGCGCAGCATCTCCCGTGCCAGCTGCGGGCTGTCGACGACGACGCCCATCTCGGTGTTCTGTGTCGCCGAGCGCGGGTCGAGGTTCATCGAGCCGATGAAGATCTTGCGCCGGTCGATGGCCGCCGTCTTCGCGTGCAGGCGTCCGAGCGAGGTGCCAAAGCTGCCGAAACGCTTGCTCGCCGTGGTGCGCGCCGGGCTCAGTTCGTAGAGATCCGCGCCACTGGCCAGTAGTCGTTCACGGTAGCGCGCATAGCCTGTGTGCACCAGCGGCTCGTCGTTGGCCGCCAGCGAATTGGTCAGCAGCGTCAGCTTGACCTTGCGTTTGGCAAGGTCGTCGAAGGCCTCCATGCCCCGCACGCCGGGCACGAGGTACGGAGAGGTGATGTCGACCTCCGTCTTCGCGTCCAGCAGCAGACCCCAGACCTTCATGGTCACGCTGGTCGCGAAGGCCTCGTC
>DATAIA010000546.1:0-9299 GCA_036262895.1 Xanthobacteraceae bacterium | reverse complement strand
CGCCCATCTCGACCGCCTTCTGCACCATGTAGTCGAGCCGGGCGTGTTTGAGCGGCGCAAAAAGATAGTGCAGTTCGCTTGGTGCCGTCTGCGAGCGTGTTTGCTCATCGAGTGCAAGCGTCGCCGATTTCCGCGAGCTGCCCGCCAGGGTTGCCTTCCACTCCCCGTCCCGCCCATTAAAAACGAGCAGCGGATCGCCCGGCTTGAGACGCAACACGTTAATGAGGTAATGAGCTTGGCTGCGGTCGAGGTCGATCACCCCCTCGCTATTGAGGGTGCATTCGACGTAAAGTCGGGTGGTGCGGAAGTCGTACTGGGACATGTATCTTGGTTTAAACGGAGCGGTGCCAGGGCGCTAGCGTCTGAATTGATGGGTCTATTACCCTGCCCCCGTGTTGCCGGATTTATGGTTTTGAGGGAATTAACGGCCACGAGATCGGTCGCCGCATGAATAGAGGAAACCTCATGGCGCTCCATCGCGTCGCTCTTGCCGCCATCCTGCTGGTGTCGGCCGCAGTTGCAGAATCCAAGGCGCAGACGCCGCCAGGAGGCGCCAACTGCATGAACGATTTCATGCCGCTGCGATCGGAAGCGGAAAAACGCGCCGCCGCGATCAAAGCGGGAACCGAACGGAAGGCTTCCCGCAATGAACTTTGCGGGCTGTTCCGCCGATTTTCCGAAGCCGAGCTCAAAGTCGTAAAGTATGCCGAGCAAAATCAAGGTTGGTGCGGAATTCCGCCCGAAGCCGTCGCCACAATGAAAAAGAACCACGTCAGAACCGCGGAAATCGAGCACAAGGTGTGCGCTCCGGACCCGCTTGGCGGCGCCGAAAAGCCGAAAGGCTCAGGACTAAGCGAAGCACTGGGCACACGCTCGTTCATGCCGGATGCGTCATCGACCGGCCGCGGCACATTCGACACCTTGTCCGGTAGCGCGCTCAAACAATGAATGGTCCTGCTGGACGCGTCGCGGATGCGACCGGCAACTGGGTCGACAATCTCGCGCCTGCCCCCACCCGTCCGTATTTAAGATTGGCCCGTGCCGATCGGCCGATCGGGACATGGCTGTTGTTGCTGCCATGTTGGTGGTCGTCCGCGCTTGCGGCCATTCATGCCCACGCGCCTTGGCCCAATCCATGGCACCTGATTCTGTTCGGCGTTGGCGCCATTGCGATGCGCGGAGCCGGATGCACATGGAACGATATTCTCGATCGTGACATCGATGCGCGGGTCGAACGCACGCGTTCGCGCCCTATTCCTTCCGGCGAAGTCAGCGTGCGCGGGGCGTTTGCTTTCTTAGGACTGCAAGCCATGGTCGGATTGGCCGTGCTGTTACAGTTCAATCGCTTTGCCATCTTCGTCGGTATCGCCTCACTCGCAATCGTCGCGATCTATCCTGCAATGAAACGCATCACGTGGTGGCCGCAAGTCGTGCTTGGTCTTGCCTTCTCGTGGGGAGCGTTGATGGGGTGGGCAGCCGCACTCGGCAATCTCGATTGGCCGGCGTTGCTGCTCTATATCGGCTCGATTGCATGGGTGATCGGCTATGACACGATCTACGCCCATCAGGATCGAGATGACGATGCCTTGATTGGTCTGAGATCCACAGCGCGTTTGTTTGGCGAACAAACAAAGCCGGCGCTTTCGTTTTTTTATGGAGCCGCCGTCATCCTGATTGGATGGGCGGGCTATATTGCCGGCGGCGGTGTTGTGTTTATGGCGGGTCTTATTGCATTTGCCGCGCATCTTTTTTGGCAGATCCGCAAGCTCGATATCGCCAATCCGGCGCTCTGCCTTACCCTATTCCGGTCGAACCGCGATGCCGGACTGATTTTATTTGCGGGGATGACGCTCGACGCGGCAGCGCATCGTTTTTTCTAGAACGCGATGAAAAATGATTGAATCATGATCGCGCTCTATTCTTTTGTTTGAGCATGATCTCCGGGCAAACGCTTTGCATTCGTCCCCAGGGAAAACCGGTTTCCACACCCGCCTGCGCGGGTGCAGGCTTTTGCGGATCATACTCTAGTTCCGCGCTATGATCTCGCGCTCGCCACGATACACGGTGGCAATGGTGTTGCGGATACCAGGCCTGCGGCGCAGCAGGATCGAGGGGCGTCGCCTTCGGATCGCATTGTAACGGCGCCGCCGCGGTGCGGGCTTCCCAAGACGCACCAATCCCATGCGAGGGAAAACCTCACGCAGATTTCCGTTGAGATCGGCTGTGAGCAACGGCATTCCCAGCACGCGCCCCCACATCTGCCACTCGGCCACGACGTCGTTGGCATCTCGCGCGCAATAAAGCGGAACGGATAGCGCCGGATCGCGGTGCTCCAGCGAAACCAATACGCTGTCCGGCTGTTGATCAGCCGACGGAATCAGTCTGACGACAACGCCGAGAAAATCGGTAACGGGAACTTTGACGGCCATGCGAATGCCGCTGACCGCGCGATGCAGCACCACGCGCTCACGGTGCAATTCAACATGACGCATACGCTCGTCGGCCCTCTCGTCCGCTACAGCAAAACGGACAGGCAAAGCGAGCGGGTCGAGCCGCAACGCGCAGCTCGACCCGGCGGGTGGTGTCCCGCCGAATTCTATCTGACGCCTCACAATTCGCTCCCTGCCGGGCTTTTTTTGATATGCCCGGACGTTGGCTGCGATTGTGGCGCAAACGCACCGGAATCCGCTTAAGATCCCTGGTTAACCCCTTGTATCCGCGAAAACTCGTGACTCATGATTGACACCACGTTGATAGGCATGATTGACGAAAGGTTGCCGTCATCGCAGAAATTCGCGTGATCGATCCGTGGCTTGAGACAGCGTATGGCTGTATGAGAATGGAGTTGTTTTCCCGATGTCATCGCTTCTCGATCAATCGCAATTGACCGGCCTCGCCGAACGCCTGGTTGAGATGGCCCGGCGCGCGGGCGCCGATGCAGCCGACGCGGTTGCGGTACGCTCCGTCTCGCTTTCGGTCGAAGTGCGCGAAGGCGCGGTGGAAGAAACCGAGCGCGCGGAAGGCGATGATCTTGGCCTTCGCGTTCTGGTCGGGCGGCGGCAGGCTGTCGTTTCCACCAACGACCTTGCAGGCGACGGATTTGCAACGCTTGCGGAGCGTGCGGTCGCAATGGCACGGGTCGCGCCCGAAGACCGCTTTGCGGGCCTTGCCGATGCGGCGCTGCTCGCGCGTCAGATTCCAGATCTCGATTTGATCGATCCCAACCTGCCGGCCGTGCCGCATCTTGAGCAACTGGCATTATCTGCAGAAGCCGCGGGCTTGGCGGTTCAAGGCGTGACGAAATCAGGCGGCGCTTCGGCATCCGCCGGAATCGGCGGCATGGTTCTGGTGACAAGCACCGGCTTTCACGGCGCCTATCTCAGCTCGCGTTACGGAATATCGATGACCGCTATTGCCGGAAGCGGTACCGGCATGGAACGTGATTACGATTTCTCGTCAGCAATTCACGCAGCCGATCTTGAGAATGCCGCCCATGTCGGCCGCAAAGCGGCCGAGCGTGCCGTCAAGCGGATAAATCCGCGCAAGGTTCCGACCGGGCGTGTTCCTATTGTATTTGATCCGCGCGTTGCCGGAACGCTCGTTGGCCATCTTGCTTCAGCGGTGAACGGCACCTCGATCGCGCGTAAATCCAGCTTCCTGATGGATAAGCTTGGTGCGCAAATATTCCGCTCAGGAATCCGCATCATTGACGATCCCCTGAGGCGGCGCGGACTGCGATCGCGACCGTTCGATGCTGAAGGCGTTGCCGGTCAAAGGCGCGCCATTATCTATGATGGAATGTTGAAGTCGTGGATCCTCGATTGCGGAACCGCCCGGGAACTTGGCCTGGAAACCACAGGTCACGCGCAACGCGGTGTCTCGTCTTCGCCTTCGCCGGGATCGACCAATCTGCATCTGGAGCCAGGCAAAGACGATCCCAAAAAGCTGATCGGCGAAATCTCCAAGGGCTTTTACGTCACCGACCTGATCGGTGCCGGCAGCAATCTGGTGACCGGCGATTACAGCCGCGGCGCGGCCGGATTCTGGATCGAAAATGGCGAACTCACTTATCCAGTGAGCGAAGTGACAATTGCCGGGCACCTGTCGGATATTTTCCGCAGCCTGGAGCCGGCGAACGATCTTGAATTCCGCTATGGCGTCAACGCTCCCACCGTGCGCATGGAGGGATTGACCGTTGCCGGTCAATGATCCGCAAGCAATCGACCTTGCAACGCTGAGCGAGCATCTCGTTAGTGCGGTGCGCGAGGCTGGCGCGCTTGCCTTTGCGATGTCCAAAGGACCTCTTAAGAGCTGGTCGAAGCATCATGGCTCCCCGGTCAGCGAAGCGGACATCGAAGTCGATCGGATGCTGCACGATCGTCTGACGCCGATAGTGCCGGATTACGGGTGGCTCTCGGAAGAACGCGAGGACACAAAGGATCGGCTGTCCGCCCGGAGAACCTGGATTGTGGATCCGATCGATGGGACACGCGCGTATCTTGCGGGGCGGCCGGACTGGACCATTGCAGTAGCCCTGGTCGAACGCGGCAGGCCGGTTCTTGCCGCGGTCTTCGCTCCGGTCGAACAAGCGATGTTTGCGGCTGTTGCCGATCAGGGCGCCACGCTCAACGGATCATCCATTGCTGCCAGCACCGGAGATGAGCTCCAGCATACGCGCATTGCGGGACCGAAACGCCACATGGATCGGCTCACCCAACTGATCCCCGGCATTAACGGTGTACCCAAGATCCATTCGCTGGCACTACGTTTTGCGCGTATTGCGGAAGGCACGCTGGATGCCGCCTTTGCCTCGGGATCAAGCAGTGATTGGGATCTCGCCGCCGCTGATCTTCTGGTGCACGAGGCCGGTGGAGCTTTGACCACCCTTGACGGGCGATCATTGGTCTATAATCGGCCCCATCCGACGCATGGCGCGCTTGTCGCCGCCGGCCGCCCGCGCCACAAGGCTCTGGTCACCTTGCTGCGCGGCCATCAAGGGACGTTGCTTTAGCAATTTGCGCGATTACTGATATCAGCCTGCGAATCTTGCTAGGTTGGTAATGCATTACTGTTCGTTCCGTTTACAATCGAGGGTCGAGGCATGTCGAACCAGGTGAGCCCAAAACAATTGCCGCATTTGGTCTTTGGCGGTGAATTGGAGCACCTTGACAGAACCCAGTTCAAGGATCTCGCCAAGCTCGATGTTGTCGGCATCTACCCAAACTATGCGGCCGCTTATGCCGTGTGGAAAGCCAAGGCACAGCAGACGGTCGATAACGCGCAGATGCGCTACTTCATCGTTCATCTGCATCGATTGCTTGATCCCGAGGACGATAAGCAGGCGTCCGACAATTGATCGAAATGCGTCATGTACCAGTGCGGGGTCGATGATCGTGGCTGAGCGGCCATCCAGCTTGCTGCGTACGTATCGTCGGCTCACCGTGGCGGCGACGCCGCTCGTATCGCTATTGCTTGCGCGACGTCTAAAACGGGGCAAGGAAGATGCAGACCGTATTGCAGAACGTCGCGGCGAAGCCGTCATTCCACGGCCGGAAGGACCGTTGGTTTGGGCCCATGGCGCAAGCATCGGCGAGATGCTGGCAATCATTCCGCTCATCGAACGCATTCGCGCGCGCGGCTTCAATATTCTCGTTACATCAGGAACCGTGACGTCCGCGCGTCTGGCGAAGCAGCGTTTGCCGGAAGGCGCCATTCATCAATTTATCCCGGTTGACGCCCCCTCGTTCATCAGGCGGTTCCTTGATCATTGGCAGCCAAGCATCGGATTGTTTGCTGAATCCGATCTATGGCCGAATCTTTTGATCGAGAGTTCGGAGCGGAGCATCCCGCTAATCCTTGTCAATGGACGTTTGTCGGAGCGTTCGTTCGCGCGCTGGAGCTATGTGCCGGCAACGATTTCCAGTTTGCTCAGTTGTTTCGATCTCTGTCTTGCGCAATCAGCGGCGGATGCGGAACGCTACACTGAACTTGGAGCGCCGCGCGTCAGCAGCACTGGGAATTTGAAGCTGGATGTGCCGGCGCCCCCGGTGGACAATCAAAAATTTGCGGCTCTGAAATCATTCGTCGGCAATCGACCGGTCATCGTTGCGGCGTCTACTCATCCCGGCGAGGAAGTCATCCTCGTCGAAGCCCATCGTCGTCTGCGCCAAAAATTTCCGGGCCTTCTCACAATTCTTGTCCCGCGCCATCCCGAACGAGGGCCCGGTATCGTTGACATTGCAAAGGTCGCCCGAATGCCGGCTGTGCTGCGCTCGCATGGCCTCTTCCCCGATCAGGGGACGGATATTTACGTTGCCGATACTGTCGGAGAACTCAGTCTGTTTTATCGGCTCACGTCTATTGTATTCGTCGGTGGGTCACTGGTTCGTCATGGCGGCCAGAATCCAATTGAAGCCGCCAAGCTTGGCGCAGGCGTTCTTCACGGACCGCATGTGTGGAACTTCACTGAGATCTATGCGGCCCTCGATAAGGCGCACGGCGCGGAGCGGGTCAGCGATGTCAACAAGCTCACTGCGCGTTTGGACGCCTGGCTTTCTGATTCTGCGGCGCGCGAAGCCATTTCAGATGCCGCACTGCAGACTGTGCAGAAGCTCGGGGGGGCGCTTGAACGGACAAGCGCTGCACTGGAACCCTATCTGATGCAGCTTCATCTCGAGCAACGGTGAGACAAGTGCACGCGCCGGCATTCTGGTGGCGAGAGCCGGGTATCGCATCTGCATTGCTCTCGCCGTTTGCGGCGATTTACGGCGCGCTTGCAAAACAACGTTTCGATCGGCCGGGCGTAAAAGTCGGCATCCCCATTCTTTGCGTGGGCAACCCAACTGTGGGCGGTGCGGGCAAAACGCCCACCGCCTTGAGCGTAGCGCGTTTCCTGATCGCGGCCGGCGAGCGCCCGGCATTCCTCAGTCGTGGATACGGGGGCCGCATGGGCGGTCCGGTTCGAGTAGACCCCTCATCTCACACCGCAGCGGATGTAGGCGACGAGCCGTTATTGCTGGCGCAGGCCGCACCAACAATAGTCGCGCGCGATCGCGCCGCAGGCGCGGATTTCGCGCGGCAGGCCGGAGCCAGCGTTATTGTCATGGATGACGGATTCCAAAATCCCTCTCTGACGAAGGACCTCTCTATTTTGGTGATCGATGCACGGCGCGGCGCCGGCAATGGTCGCATTTTTCCGGCCGGCCCATTGCGCCTTGATCTTGAGCATCAGCTTGATCGCGCGGGAATTCTGCTGGTGATCGGCACCGGAGATGGTGCGGGCGCAATCGCGGACCAGGCCCGCACTCGGAACATTCCAATTTTTCGCGGACAGTTGGAGCCCGACAAAGCAAGCATCGCCGCCATACGAGAACAAGAAGCACTGGCATTTGCCGGTATCGGCGATCCTGAGAAGTTTTTTCAAACTCTCGAACGCTGCGGGATCAAGGTGCGGGTGCGCCGTAGCTTTCCCGATCATCATCGCTACACGGCGGCAGATGCGGCTGCTTTAATCGGAGAATCCAACCGACTGGGACTTGTGCCACTAACGACGGAAAAAGACTTGGTGCGTCTTGCAAGCAATCATGAAGCCTCGATTGCAGCCCTGAAGGCACGGACGCGAGCCTTGCCAGTCACGCTCACATTCGACCAGGAAGCCGAATTCAAGCAGCTGATTCTCGATGCGCTGGGGCGCGGATAACGGAAGCTGTTGTCAGTCAGTTGAGCCGAAACAGGATGACGGCTTTCAGCACCACGCAATCCGCCTACGAGTTCGGCTTGCCATGTCGCTGCAAGACCGCCTCAGGCGTGGCGTAAGCTTCCTGAAGATCGACGCTCCAATATTTCAACTCCTCAAGGGGTATGGGAACGCCTGTAATGGCGCAGCGCACGAATGCCCCGGGCTTCACCACCCGGAAATCTCCGTCGAGAAATTTGACCTCGGCTTCCCCCGCCATGGGGGAGGATCGATCATAGCGATTGAGCACTGGAGCCTCCGTTTGGAGTTAGTTTACATGGCTTTCCAGCTCCCGTGGAGAGCCTCGTAGCCGCTTCGCCGCAATATAGATCGCAGTAAAAATGAGAATGCCGTACCAGGAGCGAAAATTCGTGAACGCTGGTCGCAAGGTTTACCACCTCCATGTGTTAGAGATGCTGAAGCAAGCGGGCATTTCGAGAATGCGTCCCCTCATTACTGTTGTTTTTATTGCAATTATAGCCGCCTTTTCTACTGCCTTCTCAGGTGGCCGGCCTGCATTGGCGGCTCCAGATGAAATTGAAATTCCAGCCGGCGATATCAAATTGCGAGCCTTTATATATCGCCCCGAGGGAAAGGGCCCATTTCCCGCAGTGGTCGCTCTACACGACTGCAATGGCTTGAGCGGGCGCTCCGGCCCGATTGCCGTACGCTATCGCGACTGGGGCGAGCGCCTTTCCGCCGCCGGTCTGGTGGTTTTATTTCCCGACAGTTTCGGCTCTCGCGGTGTCCAGTCGCAATGCTCAGCTTCAACGCGCACCGTGCGCACATGGCGCGAGCGTGTGAGCGATACCAATGCCGCACGCCAATGGTTGCAGGACCAAAGCTGGATCGCTGCCGACCGCGTTTCAGCGCTCGGGTGGGCCAATGGCGGCATTGTCGCGCTTTGGGCGATCAGACGGCAGGCGGCACCGCCGGATAAGTCCCCCGATTTCCGCTCGGCCGTCGCATTTTATCCGGGTTGCCGACGGCTTGCGGAAACGGCGTGGAGTGGGCGCGCGCCTGCACTGATCCTGAGCGGCAGCGTCGACGATTGGAGCCCGGCAAGCGTGTGCGAGCAGGTGATCGCGGGCGCACGCGGGCGAAGCGCGCGCGCTTCAATCATTATCTATCCTGGCGCCCATCATGATTTTGATCACCCCAACCGCCCGCTGCGCCAGCAAAGCGGGCTGGGATTTACCGTCGATGCGTCAGGGCGCGCCCACAGCGGCACCGATCCGGCGGCGCGCGCGGACGCCATCAAACGCGTGCCCGAGTGGCTGCTGCGTTAGATGCAAGCTGCGAGTTCAGACGGCAAGCTTCTTTGAGATTTGCAGGTTAGCTATAAGGTGAGTATTATAATTGACAACCTGCGTGGGCGTGTGTACTATGATACACATGCCGCAAATCGTCCAGACTGCCGCTTTCTCGGATTGGCTCTCCAATCTGCCCGATACGGTGGCCTCGGCAAGAATTTTAGTCCGCTTGCGCCGGTTGGAGCTTGGAAATCCAGGCGACGTACGATCAATCGGTGGCGGTATAAGCGAACTTCGAATCGACCATGGTC
>DATAIA010000545.1:0-3486 GCA_036262895.1 Xanthobacteraceae bacterium | reverse complement strand
GAACCGATTCTAGAAGCTTGGAAGTGACGAACATCACCTATTGGTGAACAGCTTATGGTGAACGGAGGCGGTTGCGCGTCTGCGAGGTTGCTTGTATTGAGCTGCGCCGTCGAAGAGTGCCCAACAAGGCCGCCTGCCCAGGACGCACCAGCACGGGGCCTATGCAACAGTCAGAGCCAAGTTTCGTTAAGGAACCATCAAGCCCGATCCCAGATTCGTGACTCCATGAAGCTTGTTCTTCTCGACCGCGACGGTGTCGTGGTCGTCAATCGCGCGACCAACATCAAGGAGCCCGCCGATCTCACGTTGATCGAGGGTGCGGCCGAAGGTATCCGGCTGCTCAACCAGGCCGGCTACACTGTTTCGATCTGTACCAACCAACCGGAAGTCGCGCGCGGTGCGATGTCCCGGGCGCAACTCGACCAGGTGCACGACGCCCTTGAGCGCCGCCTTCGGGATGAGGGCGCGGTCGTCGACCGGATCTTCAGCTGCACGACATTTCGGAAGTGTCCGCACCGAAAGCCAGCAGGCCGGATGCTAACAGAAGCGCTTTCTCACTATGGTGCGCAAGCGCGAGAAACGCCCTTTATTGGAGATCAGGCTGACGATCTGAAAGCGGCCTTTCATGCCGGTTGCCGCCGCATCCTCGTAAGAACGGGGTTGGGCGCGAAAGCGATTGCGGTGGGGCTTCCCGACTATCTCAGGCCGTTCGCCATCGCCGACGATCTGCGTTCCGCCGCCAGCGACATCGTTCGAAACTTTTCCTAGAAGAACGGGGCGCCTCGCGCCCCGTCTCCTGGATCGCGCGCGACAGACTTAGGCCCTGGCGTCCATCGTGCGACCCTGCTGCATCTTGTGGCCGCGGAAGCTGCGCGTGGTGGGCGGAGGTAGTCCTTCGGCCATGAACTTCTTCATGAGCTCTTCCTTGCGGGCGAGCAGCTTGTCGCCCAGCGCATCCATGTCCACACCGGCTTTGCGCGCCTGGGCCATGAGGCCCTCGCCCGGCTTTTCTTCTTCCCTGACATGGTGTTTTATCTCTTCCGTCAGCACGGCCATCTTGGCGTCGTAGAACTCATCGTGCGGTGTGGTCGCGGTCAATTCGGCGATCAACACCTTTGCACCGTCATGTTCGACGTAGGATTCATTCAGGAGATCGTCTTCGACCTTCCCCTTGCAGGCCGGGTAGAAAATCTCTTCCTCGATAGTGGCGTGGATCGAGAGTTCCATGCAGATTTCGTCGGCGAGCGCCTTCTTCTTCGGCCCCTTCGCCTTATCGAATTTCTCGAACAAATCCTCAACCTTCCGGTGATCGGCCTTCAGGAGAGCAATCGCGTCCTGCTGCTTGGTTGTCATGGCAACTTCTCCCGGTACGAAATGGGTGAAGGGGAGCACCGAGGCGCGCTGCCCTCCCTGCGGACGTGGCACACTTATGACGCTACGCGTTGGTCCAAGGTTGCCGGCGGCGTCTCCGTTAGCCCAGTGCTCGAGAGCAGAGAAGCCCCCCGAATGGCCCAGGCGAGCCGCCAGAGCTGCGGCGGCTTCCGCGATCTAAAGTCGGGCGCTGATGGCGCATCGAGCTGAGTGCTTTCAGCGCAACGACCACGCGTTCGGCGACTGGATGAGGACTTCAGCCTTTGGCGTCGGTACCAGCCTGACCGCGATCAACCGTATCAATACTCTTCCGTCAGCAACGCGCTATGTTAGGCCGAACAAGCCAAGGGTGGGGTGAAGTGGGACATCTTTCTTGCCGCTTTGGGGAGCACGCCGCCGGAAGAGTTCATACGCGACCTCCCTCGGGCACTTCCTACTGCGCAACCTCGTAACGTCGCCGCCCATTCTCTTCTGCGCCACAGCCACTTTGAGGGTGTCGTGCCTAGTGTTCTGGAGCTTCGCGAGCGCGCCCGCCGTGCCCGTTGGATGGCTTCGCTGCTGAGTTCGGAGCAGGATCGTAAACGACTTTGGGAATACGCCGAGCAAGTCGAGGCGGAAGCGGACGCCATCGAAAGTCGAGAGGCGGGTACGCCCGACGACCCTGATAAGGCTTAGCGCTGGGCCCGGTTCCGAGTAAGATCCTCGCGGGAAACCGAATGATGATTATGGGTTTCTCCGCGTTGGGTTCTTGGCCTCAACGATCAGAACGGGCGGGTGTTGCTGCCCTTACTTCGCGCGTTCGTCCCCCGCGGGGGGCGACTCCCGGCGCATGACTAGCAGCGCTCCGCCGCCGACTAAAGCTTCGACCGGCTGCTTGGACGGTTGGGCAGCTCCGATGGAGGTACGCCCGACGCATTCAGGAACACATTTAGGATACACACGTTAAATCGGTCTTCGAGGGGTGCAAACAATGGGCCGGGCGTTTCCGTTCACATACCAGGGGCGGGCGTTGAGGATTTCTACCATGACCGTGGACGAAGGCTGGGAGCTTTGGGTCGTCGAAGGCGAGCGCAAGGTCGTGTGCGTTGCGCGCGTGTCGGTCGACGAAGCCGTGGAGCGCGCGCGCCGTGGCGAAGACCTGATTGCATCGATTGCCGAAAAAGCCAAGACCCGCATTTTGTCCAGGGGTTTGGACTTGCCGCTTCACGACGCGCAGCCCGACGCATGGGAGAGCTCGGCGTACCGGCTGCTTTGAGCATATCGGCATCCGGCGTCCCACGTCCCACCGTTTGGAGTGTGGACATCATGCAGCGCTTGAGCGCAAGGATCGCGAAACAGCTAGTCGAGTTCCGAAACAACAACACTAAACCTGACTACGAGGAGCCGCGCATCGTCTTGCTAATCGTGAACGAAGAACGGCGGACCGAAATCCGCGAATGGCGCGCGAAGCAGAATGAGCAAGGGTAATTCCAGGTAGGCGACCAGGGGCGTCGCAATGCTCTAACTGGCAGCGCGTGCCATAGCAGACGGTTGCGGTTGTCGAGGTCGTCATTAGCACGGCCTGCTGCTCGAGGGCTGCGATCGACGATACGACGCGAAGGCTGTCCAGTCACCGTTGTGGCGGCGCTGCAAACGAGGACCAGACCGCGGTACAGCCTGACCGTCTCGTCTCGCGAGTGATCCCTGTCGACGAAGTAGGCGTCGATTGATTTCAGGGCGGCCAGCTCGCGGCGATAGAGCTGGAATGCCACGGCGCGCGCTTGGTTCTGTACGGTCGGCAGCAACCAATTGGACGCAGCCGGTTTGATCTCATAGAGGCGCGCACCCGACATTCCCCGTTTTCGGGTGCCCTCTAGGGCCGTCGCTCCCCCACACCACCCACCCCAGGGCGGCGGCCCGCTTTATTGGGATTTGGCCGTTTGCTTCCTCAGGCCTCAGAGTGGTTTCACCGATCGTACGGCCGCGACTCTGAGCGGAGAGGCGGACCGCCTCCGCCTAATTCGCCATGCCGAGGAATTGGAGGAAACGGCGGCCCAGCTAGAGAAGCAAGCCCACGGAAAACTACGCGGCAAAAGCTGACTCTGCTCTGTACGGTGCCGGACTTTAGCGGCAAGC
>DATAIA010000544.1:0-10821 GCA_036262895.1 Xanthobacteraceae bacterium | reverse complement strand
TTCCCCATGGGCACGGATTACGTTCGAGCTTGCGAGACATATCGATTCGGCTTTTATCCCCTCACTTCGGGTCCATGGCCTCTACGAATGCTCGAAAAGGAATGGGGCATTAAAGATGGTGCCTTCTTCCGCTTCCCAGTCGACCGAGACATTTATTATCCGGCGCCATCAACCCGTTCGAATATTCGAAAGCGCATCGTTTATTTTGCCCGCCCCGACATGCCGCGGCGGTGCTACCCGCTCGGAGTGTCGGCTCTCGAACTCGTCAAGCACGAACGACCGGACATCGAAGTCGTTTTTTACGGCGATAAGTCCGAGAAGTTTCAGCACGTTCCTTTCGACTTCACCAACGTTGGCATGACGCCGCAGATCAGTGATCTCGGCGAGCTCTACCGCTCGGCCGACGTGGGCGTCTGCTTCTCGACGACGAACCCGTCTTTGGTGCCGTTCGAAATGATGGCATGCGGCTTGCCGGTCGTCGATCTCGATGTGAACGGCAATGAAGTGAGCTATGGCGGACGTGAGAATTGCATGTTGGCGGCCGCGAGTCCGCGCGACATCGCTGACAAAATTTACGCGGTGCTCGATGATCCGCTGAAGGCGTCCGACCTGAGCCGGCGTGGCATCGAATATGCCGAAGGTTTTCCAACTGAAATAGAAATGGTGCGCCTGATCGAACATCATATTGTCGAGGAGTTCGAGCGGCGAGCCAGCGGGGCTCCGCCGGCGGTTCGAGCGGTTGTCTGATCGACAATTCGCCGATCCGAGCTTAGCGGCATTGCCATTATTGGAGCGGACAATTGGACGAGCTTACGCCGAACCAACAAATTGTGAATGATCCTGCCGAACTACGACAGCAATTGAGAGCGGCGCAAAATGAAATTGGACGTGCTCGGCAACACTCAATTCAGGAAATGCAGGCCCTTCGTTCGGAGCTCGCGGCAGCTGCTCGCAACAACCAGGCCAGGCTGTCGGAACGGTTCCGGGAGATTGCATTTCTAACTGAGCTGCTCCGCCAAGAGGAGAAGATTACAGAAGCAACTCAGGCCCGTGCCGATTGGCTGCGCGATCTAAGCTTGGAGTTGATGAATCGGCCAGCCTGGTGGGGGGTGATGCCAATGTCGTGGCAACACAAGCGATGTCGGCGAGTCCTGCGGGAGAAGGGACTGTTTGATGGGGAGTGCTACCTCCAACTGAATCCCGACGTGGCTGAGTCCGGAATGGATCCGCTGTTCCATTACGTGTTCCACGGTATCAATGAGGGTCGATCGAGGTCGATGTGAGTGTGGAAACAGCGTCGTTAAGCGTAAAATCTGTATCAGATCAGGAAGTAGCTGCGCTCCGATCGAGCGAACAGTTCGATGCTGATTTCTACAGGACGGCTTACCCGGATGTTCAAGAGAGTGGCCTGGATGCGGCGGCACACTTCCTGTGGATCGGCGCGCGCTTGGGCAGATTGCGCGCGCGCTCGCAACTTGGCCAGTCTGCTCCGCTCGATGTTCTCTTTGTTGATGGAACGAACGGCACCAGTTCGACCCCGTATCGAATCGATCGAGTAGCCGAAGGGCTCGTCCTTGATGGTTCGAAGGTTGATTGCATCAAAGCCAACCAACTTCATCAAGTGGACGGAAAATCGCTCCGCGCGCGGCATATCACATTTTTCAGAACGCCGTTCGTCGAACCCTTCAGCTCTTTTGCGCGAGAAATGCGAGCTCGCGGCAAGGTGATCGCGTTCGACATCGACGACCTGGTCTTCGACGAGGACCAGATCTCGACCATCGATGGCTATCGCTGCCTCTCGGAGCTCGAGAAGGTCGGCTATGTGCGCGGCGTCAGAGCTTATCGCGATTTTGTGCTCTTTGCCGATTTCTGCACCGCGCCCACGGAATTCCTTGCCCAACGGATGCAGTTATTGGGGAAGCGGTCTTTCCGCGTGCGCAACACCCTCGATCAATCTGAAATCGATCGATTCAAGGAGCCCCGCAAGAGAACTCAGCCGGGCAAGTTTGTCATCGGCTATTATTCAGGGAGCCGGACCCATCAGGCGGATTTTCGTAACGCCGGCCATGCGCTTGTCCGCTTAATGGAGGAGAATTCTGCGGTCGAGTTCCGGCTCGTTGGCGAATTCGAGCTGGCGGAATTCCCTCGCCTGCTCGAATGGACATCAGGTGACCGGCCGCGGGTCATTCGGGTCGATCTCATGCCGCACTCAGAAATGCTGGACGACCAACTTCTCTGCGACCTCATTATTGCACCGCTCGAGGTGGGCAATCCCTTTTGCGAGTCGAAAAGCGAGCTGAAATTCTTCGAAGCGTCGCTAGCGAGGCGGCCAATCATTGCCTCGCCAACTCAGACGTTCCGGAGCGCAACCTGGAATGGCGAATTTGCCTGCCTGGCCGACAGCCCCGACGAGTGGCTCAATGCGTTCCGAAGCGCTGTCCAGAACATGGACCGGCTGGAGGCTGATGCACGGCGAGCGCACGACTTCGTACTCCAGGAATATTCCGTCCGTGCAGCCGCGTCCGACGTGTTCGAGGCTTATACAAGGACTTCTATGGCAGTCGGATGAGCACAGTGGCTATTCATCTGCAATGGCCATATGCGATTCGGCGAGCTAAAAGGCGCTAATCGATGATTTCACTGCAGTTTTCGTCCAACGGTTGACCTGCCGAAGCCGGCGAATTGATCCGAACAGAGGCATTGAATGAACGTCAGTACAATCGATCACGAAACTCTGCGCGAAGTCGTGCGCAAGTCTCGAAAACAGCACTGGCTGATCAAACATCGATGGCTCGCCTTGTTTGTTGGCGTTCCGACGCTCTTGGCCGCAGTCTATTATGGGCTGATTGCCTCACCGATTTATGTTTCGGAGTCGAGCTTTGTCATCAAGACTCCTGGCCAGAAGAGCATGCCCAGCCTGTCTCTCGCCAATTTGGTCCAGACCAGTGGCTTCACCGGAGGCCAGGAGCAGACCAAGGAGGTCCTGCAGTACATCCGATCGCGTGACGCTCTTCAGGACCTCCAGCGAGGCACTGATGTCAGAACGAAATTTTCGGAGCGCGGTGCAGATTTCCTGAGCCGCTTCCCGCAGCCGTTCCATGACGGTTCATTCGAGAATCTTTATCACTTTTATGGCTCCATGATCGGCGCTGACATCGATCCTGATAGCGGCCTTGCGGTGCTTAGCGTGCGCGCGTTCACCCCCGGCGATGCCTATCAAATCAACGAGCGGCTTCTCGATTTGAGCGAATCTCTGGTTAATCGCTTGAATCAGCGGGCTGAGGGACGTGGACTCGCCGAAGCTGAACGAAGAGTGCAGGATGCGGAGTTGCGCTTGCGAAATGCTCGCGTTGCGCTCAGCGCATTTCGAAACCAGCAGGAATTGATCGACCCCACCAGGCAAGCTGCGGGTGTGCTGGAAATATCCAACAAGCTTGTCTCCGAGCAGGCGGCGCTGCAGGCGCAGCTCGACCTGATGCTTCGTGTTGCCCCTCGCAACCCTACGATTCCGGCTGTCCGCAGCCGCATCCAGGCCATCGGGCGGGAAATCGCTGCCCAGAATGGGCGGGCGGTGGGCACACCGACCGGTATTGCCTCGAAGCTATCCAATTATGAAAAGCTGAATGTCGAGCAGGAATTCGCAACGCAGATGCTGACGGCGGCCAACACCGCTCTGGAACAGTCGCGCACCGAGGCTCAAAAGCAGCAATTCTACCTCGAGCGGGTAGTCGAACCGAATAAGCCGGATGAGTCCACGCTGCCTCACCGCTTCAAGCGGATCATGATGGTGTTCGCGGTATCATTGTGCTTGTACTTCATTGGCTGGATGCTGGTGGTCGGCATCCTTGAGCACGCGCCCGAGGACTAACCATGAATAGCCTTGCTCGGGGATGGCGCGTTCAACGTCGCGTCATCGGCGCATTGATGATCCGCGAACTTGTCACCCGCTTCGGGCGCGAGAATATCGGCTTTTTGTGGATTATGGTCGAGCCGCTTCTGTTTGCCGGTTTGGTTGGCATCATTTGGCGGTTCATGAAGGGGCCTGAGGAGCACGGGATTAGCATCGTCGCGTTCATCGCGAGCGGCTACATCCCGCTGACGTTCTTCCGAAATGCCGTTCAGCGCTCGGTGCGGATTTTTACGGCGAACGGCAGCCTTATGTATCACCGTCAGATCAAGGTGGTGGACTTCGTCTTCGTCCGGTTGCTCATCGAGATGATCGGCGGGATGATGGCATTCGTTTTCATTGGCGCAGTGTTGATTGCGCTGAACGAATTTCCGGTTCCGGCGGATATCGGTGCGCTGATCGCGGGCTGGTTCATCTATGCCTTGTTCACGCTGTCGCTTTGCCTGATCCTCGCGCCATTGTCGGAAGTCTCCGAAACGATCGAAAAGTTCATGCCGGTAACTACCTACGTGATGATTCCTTTTTCGGGGGCATTCACCATGATGGCTTGGCTTACCCCCGCGGCTCAGAAGTTCATGTATTATTCTCCGTTCGTGCACGGCATGGAACTGATGCGCTATGGCATTTTCGGCGCCCGGGTGAATGCGCAATGGGATATCGGCGTTACACTTGGGGCGTCTATGGTTTGCTCGCTCATCGGGCTCGCGATGTGCCGTAGCGTCCGGCGCAAGCTGGTGATCGAATGATTCATTGCGAGCAGCTGACAAAGTCGTACCCGATGGGCAGCGGCCGCAAGCAAGTGCTCAAGGGGCTGGATCTCGAGATCAGGCCCGGAGAGCACATTGGCTTTCTGGGCCGCAATGGTGCGGGCAAGACAACGCTGATCAAATTGATTGGTGGTGTCGAGATGCCCACGGCGGGCAAAATCAAACGCAATATGACCGTTTCCTGGCCGCTTGGGTTCGGAGGCGGTTTCCAAGGCAGCTTAACCGGGTACGATAACGCCCGGTTCATCGCCAGAATCTACGGGCACGCTTACCGCGAAATCCGAGATTTCGTGGAAGACTTCACCGAACTCGGCGCGCAGCTTAAGATGCCGGTGAAGACCTATTCATCGGGCATGCGGGCGCGGCTCGCATTCGCGCTGTCTCTTGCAATCGAGTTCGACTGCTACCTGATTGACGAGATCATCATGGTCGGCGATGCGAATTTCCACCAGAAGTGTCATTATGAGTTGTTTGAAAAACGTGGCGATCGGGCGCTCGTGCTGGCGTCTCATAGTCCCGATCTGATCCGCGAATTCTGCGATCGAGCGTTGGTGCTCCATCAGGGTTATGGGACCATCTATTCCGACGTAAACGAAGCGCTCCAGGTGTACGCCGCTCTGTAGCGGCTTAGCCTCGGCGATATCTCCGCCCTTCGCGCGCGCCATGGTCCGCATAATGTTCAGCGGCGTCGGCGCCCGCTGCAGCCACATCTGGATTCAGCTGAAGATAGCTTTCGGCGTCGAAGTCTGCGGGAAGTGCGGCGGCAATTGCCGCCCGCCGGGCGCGGCGTGTCCTCCAGGCCCAAGGGTCGGGCCGCGATTTCGGCCGCTCGATGGAGATTTCTTCACCGAGATACATGTTGGGCTCGGTCTCGCCGGTGCTGATATTCGTGATCGAGCGCATGTCCAGACGACCGAGGGCTTCGTCTGAAAAAGCCGGAGTGTAATAAATGCAATCTTCGAAATAATAATGCGTTACCTGCGACCATCGGGTCCGTGTCGGATCACGCTGGAGGCTGCCGCCGTGCAAGAGATTGGCGGCCCATATCAGCGCCTGACCTTTTCTGGCGAGAAACACCTCCTGTTCCTCGTTTGATGCGGCCACGAGGGCTTCCCAGGCGGCTTCGAACGGCGATTGTGCGGACACGGGCTGGGCTCCGTGCGCCTTGCGGCCGATCATGATGTTACTGATGATCGGCCACTTGTGTGAACCAGGAAGATAAGTAAGCGGGCCGGCGTCGGCGTGGACGTCTTCAAAGGCCAGCCATACCCCGCACATGAAGCGTTCCGGCAAACTGGAGAAATGGTTCGAGTCGCTGTGCAGATTTTGCTGCGTTCCAACCGGAAAATTCAATGTCTGGAATGGAATAGCACGGCGTCCATAGAGCTTCTTTAGCAGTGACAGCATCGATTCATTCGAAGCAATCGCGCGGACGTCTGCGTCAATCAGCCACGCGTCCTGGATGCGTTGATTTTCTCCTGTGTTCTTTGTCGCCGAGCCGTCGGCAAAATCGATTCCAAATTGCGCTCCAAGGTGTTCCTTGATGCGCGCAATCCGCTGTTCGATTTCCGCATCGGGAAAGTCGATGACCGCAAAACCTCGCGTGTGAAGCTCAAGTGCAATGCGGCGTTCCTCGGCGGTCAGCCCCGCTTCATCGAGACTGGATTCGAACAAAGGTGACTCAACGAATGGAACGCCGGGCAGAAGGGACAGGGAGGGCAAGGCTGAGCTTTCAAAGCTTGATGACGCACGTTTCGCTGTACCGGTCGAGGTTCGGGTTGTGTAGCGGGTCCTGGTAGGTTTTCGTCCCCCAGCGATCCTGAAGAAGCTGCAGCTCGCGGCGATAGCGTGCGACGTTTCGGGCCGCCATATCGTCTCCTCGCGACTTAGATTCATGGTGCAACAGCACGGCATGAGGGACGTAAACATTGCGCCACCCCGCCTGCTCAAGCCTTAGGCACAAATCCACATCGTTGAACGCAACGGCGAGTCCCTTCTCATCGAGTCCGCCGACGGCATCAAACTTGTCTTTTGCGATAACCAGGCAGGCGCCGGTCACTGCGCTGATGAATTGCGCGATATGAGCGTGGTGGAAATATCCGGGTTCGTCGGCGGGAAGGAATCGGTGGACATGGCCGGCGGCTTCTCCGATGCCTATTACCACGCCTGCGTGCTGGATCGTGCGATCTTCGTAGAGGAGCTTCGCGCCGGCCGCTCCGATATCTGGCCGCACGGCATATCGCATTAGCTCGCTCAGCCAGCAGGCTTCCACAACTTCGGTGTCGTTGTTGAGCAGGCAGAGATAGGAGCCCCTGGCGCTCCGCGCTGCGAAATTGTTGATCGCGGAATAATTGAAAGGCGCATGATAGGGAAGCACGCGTACCTTTGGATGTTTGTCGATCTCGCGGAGAAAGTCTGCCGTCCGCTTCTCAACGCTTTGATTGTCGACGACGAGAATCTCGAAATTGGGATAATCTGTCCGCTTGAGCAGGCTCTCGACGCAGGGGCGGAGGAGCTCCAGCTTGTCCTTTGTCGGGATGATCATGCTGACCAGCGGCAATTCGTCCGGTAGTGGCCATTCGACCTTTACGGTCCCAAATCTCCCCGGCGCGCATTTTGCGCCTTTCGCTTCAAGGTGCCGAGCCACGAGTGCCGCTCGATTCGGCGGGAAGGAATTTCTAACCCCAACGTGTGTCAGAATGTGCGGCACGTGGACAATGGGTCCGTCAGCCGCTGCGGTGGCATCCAGGAGCAGCGCAGCTAGACTATCTCCGCTCCGCACCGCTGCTCTCTTTGCGAGGCTGGCTTCTATTGCGACCGCGGAGGAGAGGTAATCCTGCGCATAGAAGAATTCTTGGTTCCACTGCGGCTTGAACCACGGATTGCCGCGGCGAGCGCGGGTGTCGAGCCGATCCTCGTCACCATAGATGACCGCCGCTTCCGGGTTGTCCTGCAGCTTTTCGGCGAGGCGGTACAAGGCGGCTTCGGAAAGGGTATCGCCGATGCGGAGTGGCACGACATAGTCGGCCTCGGCGGCGTGCACGGCCGCGCCAAGGGATTCAGGAGCCGCGTCCGTCCAGCTCCTGTGCGGATAGATCTGACTTTCGACAGATTGGGTCGAACGCTCGAATTGTTCTTTCGTAGAGCCTGCGCTGTCATGAAGCACGACCGAAAAGCTGGGTTGCCAAGCCCACCCTTTCACCCTGGCGTCGAGGTGCTGTCTCAGCTCATGATTGCGTTCGTTGGAAGCGATCCAGAGCTTGTATGCAAAAGGCAGGTCCGCGCTTGCGACGCGTAACCGGATGCGGGCCCGCAGCTTGCGTCTCGTCAGGTGCCAATATAGCGCTGCCAAGGCAGGCCAGGGCCGCCGCGGCAGCAATCGCAGGAAGTGCTCCGAGAACGTCACGGCGACGCGATTGGCTCAAAAGCACTGCAAATGCAGCAAATAATTAGGCTTAGGTTCATGCGCAGGCCGTCATGGAGCCGCGTCTCCGAAGAAGCGAGACTTGAACCACTCTCGTTGCTTTCGGATCGGCAGGGGTGTTAAGGGCGCCGGGGGTTAGACTGACCGTTTCCAGGGTTTTTCAATCGATGCCGATTTCTTGCGTGCCGCGGCGGAGCGGGTTGTTCCGCGGTGCACTTGTCATTTCCGCTGCCGCCAGCACGCTGTCGGCTTGCGCCAGTCTTCCATCGAGCGGACCCACCGGGGTGGAGATTCGCCATGCCGCCAGCGCCAAGACCAATCCCTATCCATTCACATTGGTCGAAGTGCAAAGCGAGAGCGCGATTCCAGCTCCGCTGGCCATTCCATCGTCAAGCCTGGCGGCCATGCCGCCGCGCCCGACCGACCTGCTCGGCCCCGGCGATGTCTTGAATATCTCCGTCTATGAAGCGGGCGTTTCGCTGTTCGGGACGGCGCTTCGGACCGTCGCGGCCGGTGCGGGCACGGCAGTCGACACCAGTTCGACCGCAGAGAGGCTGCCGCCGGTCCGCGTGGACGATTACGGCTATATCCGGGTGCCGTTTGTCGGTCGGATCCGCGCGGCGGGGCACACGGTCGCCGAGCTTCAGTCGATCATCCAGAGCGGCCTCAAGGGCATGTCGCAAGACCCGCAAGTGATGATCACCGTCGAGCAATCGATCACCAACAGCATCATCCTTGCCGGGGAAGTGACGAAACCCGGACGCCTGGTGCTCGCGACCAACCGCGAATCTCTCATCGACGCCATTGCGCTGGCAGGCGGCTATCGGGGCGAGGCCAAGGACGCGGTTGCACGCGTGCAGCGCGACGGTGGAACATTCGAAATTCGCCTCAGCGATCTCCTCGACGCGCCGCAAGAGGATGTCCAGGTCGCGCCGGGTGACCGGATTACGTTGGTAAGCAGGCCACAGACATTCTCCGTGCTCGGGGCTCCCAACAAAGCGGAGGAGATCAATTTCCCGCGTGGGCGTCTGAGCCTCGCCGAAGCCGTTGCCCTCGCTGGCGGCGCCAATCCCAACGCAGGCGATGCCGCTGCCGTCTACCTATTCCGCTACGTGTTACTGCCAAGCGGGGTCGAGCAACCGACCGTTTACCACCTCAATATGATGCGTCCCGGGGCATACCTGCTGTCGCAGCGGTTCCAGATGCGCGACCGCGATGTCCTGTACGTCGGAAATGCACGGGCCAATCAGCTGACCAAGTTCGTTCAGCTGCTGAGTCAGCTGTTCGTGCCGGTCGCGACGGCAAGGGCCGTCACCCAGTAAGCTGGTCCTTGAACGGCAGGACGAGTCGTCTAATCCCACTCGGCATCAATGGCGATTATTGGGATTAGGGATGAAATTTCGTACTTTCGCAATCGCCGGGCCGGTCGAAGTCATCCCAGCGCAAATTGCGGATGAACGCGGCTATTTCTCCGAGATTTACCGGTCCGACATTTTTGCCGAGCGTGTCGAAAGCATCGAATTCGTTCAGGACAACCAGTCACTCAGCATACGCGCCGGAACGATCCGCGGACTTCATTTCCAGACTCATCCGGCAGCGCAGGGCAAGCTCGTCCGTTGCCTCGCCGGCCGTCTGCTGGATGTGGCAGTCGATCTTCGAGTGGACTCGCCAACATTCGGCCACTGGATTTCCGTCGTCCTCTCGCCCGAACATAATAACCAATTGTGGGTGCCGGTGGGCTTCGGGCATGGCTTCTGCACATTGGAGCCGGACACGATCATCAGCTATCGCGTGACCAATTATTACAGCCTGGAGCACGACAAGGGTGTCGCTTGGGACGATCCGGACATTGCTATTGGATGGCCCGACGTCGCTGATGCAGAGACACTATCCGCCAAGGATCAGGCGCAGCCGTCCCTTCGTGAATTGCCGCGTTATTTCTCGATGAAAGACAGTCAATGCGCGTAATCGTTACCGGGGGGGCGGGGTTCATCGGCTCGGCGCTCGTGCGGCACCTCGTGCTCGACAAGGGCTATGAAGTCCTCAACGTCGATGCCCTCACTTATGCGGGCTACCTGCCCTCGCTGAGGTCGGTCGAGGACAAGTCTAACTACCGTTTCCTCCACGCGAACATTTGCGATCGCGCCGCGATGCAGCGGGCGATGACCGAATTCCGGCCCGACCGGATCATGCATCTCGCCGCGGAAAGCCACGTCGACCGGTCGATCACCGGCGCTGCGGATTTCATCCAGACCAACGTGGTCGGTACCTTCACCCTGCTCGAGGCAGCGCGCGAATATTGGAACGGACTGAAGGACAAGGCGAAGCGGGACTTCCGCTTCCTCCATGTCTCGACCGATGAAGTCTACGGTTCGCTGGGAGACGACGGCCTCTTCACCGAGCAGACTCCATACGACCCCAGTTCGCCTTATTCGGCGTCGAAAGCGTCGTCGGACCATCTCGCGGCCGCATGGCAGCGGACCTATGGCTTGCCGGTGGTCATCTCCAATTGCTCGAACAACTACGGGCCGTTCCATTTCCCGGAAAAGCTGATCCCGCTGACGATCCTCAACGCCTTCGCCGGCGAGCGTCTTCCGGTTTACGGCAGGGGCGAGAACGTCCGCGACTGGCTGTACGTCGAAGATCACGCCCGGGCGCTCGACACGATCGTCGAGCGCGGCCGCGCCGGCGAGACCTATAATGTCGGCGGACGCAACGAGCGC
>DATAIA010000543.1:0-6627 GCA_036262895.1 Xanthobacteraceae bacterium | reverse complement strand
TGTGCCGTCTTCCCGCTCAACGAACACGGCCTTTGCACCGAGATGGCGAGCCGTCTCATACCCTGGGACAATGCCACCAACCGCTGGCGACACCACGACGTCAATCTTTCCGAATTTCGCGGCAACTTTCTGGGCCAGTGCGCGGCAGAGACGCTCCGTTCGTACAGGGTCCTGAAACACAAACATTTTTTGAATGAACATCGGGCTATGCAGTCCAGACGTCAGCAGGAAATGACCTTCCAGCAACGCTCCGGCTGCCCGGAACTCTTCAAGGACTTGATCTTGCGTCATCGTGTCTTGTGTCATCATTTTTTGGGTCATGATCAATGAGGAACTCTCGTTCACTGCCGCTCCAACCTTTTCTGGAAAAACGCTTTTAGGACGGATTTCTTCGATGTCGATCATATAAATGGTAAGCGCGCTTATCAGCCATGGACGCGCTCAGCACTTGCCACCACCTCTTTAGCGCGCAATTGGGCGATGATGCCATTGAGATGTTTGAGATCGTAAACTTCCAGGTCGATCAGCACATCGGTGAAATCGGGTGACCGGCGCGTCATCCGAATATTATCGATATTCCCATCATGTTCGGCGATCACTTGTGCGATCTGGGCGAGCGTTCCCGGTTCATTGACGGATTGGATTGCGATACGAGCCGGAAAGCGTTGCGGGCTTTCCTCTTCGATATCCCAGCGCACATCGAGCCACTGCTCTGGAGCATCATCGAATTCCTTCAACGCGGCTGATTGAATGGGGTAGATCGTGACCCCCTCACCAGGCGTCAATATCCCGACGATGCGATCCCCCGGAACCGCTCCGCCATCCGGCGCAAAACGGACCGGCAGATCGCTGTTGATGCCGCGAATGGGAATTGCCGCCCCTGTCTTGGGGGCAGCACCAGGGATTTTGAATTTGACTGCCCGTGCCTTGCTGAACCCAAACCAGCTGCTGTCCGGTTTTGCCGCGGCAGTTCTCGCAATTCGCTCTTCCTTGTAATCGGGATACATGGCGCGAGCGACATCAGAGGCCTTCATCTCGCCGCGACCGACTGCCGCCATCACATCCTCGATCGAGGCCCGCGCCAAGCGCGGCAGAGCGCCCTGGAGTTTCTCGTCGGCATATTCTTTCTTGGCGCGCACGAACAGGCGCTCAACGATCCTGCGGCCAAGTCCTGCATACTGGGCGCGTACGGCAAAACGGGTGGCACGGCGGATTGCAGCCCGCGCCTTGCCGGTGACAACAATTGATTCCCAGGCTGCGGGAGGCGCTGTCTGCGCCTTGGAAACAAGAATTTCCACCTCGTCGCCGTTGGCGAGTTCAGACACAAGCGGTGCAATTTTGCCGTTGATTTTGCAGCCGACCGCCGTGTTGCCGACGTCTGTATGCACCGCATAGGCAAAGTCGATGGACGTGGCTTTGCGAGGCAAGGCAATCAACTTGCCTTTAGGAGTGAAGCAAAAAACCTGATCGTGAAAGAGCTCAAGCTTAGTGTGCTCCAGAAATTCTTCCGAATTTGAACCTTCCGCCAACAGCTCGATCGTTCTTCGCAGCCATCCATAGGCATTCGACTCGCGCGAGAGCATTTCCGAGGGGGAACCCGCGCCATCCTTATAAAGCGCATGCGCCGCGATGCCGTACTCGGCAATCTCATTCATGTCAGCGGTGCGGATCTGCAATTCAACGCGCTGACGTCCAGGACCAATCACTGTGGTGTGGAGCGAGCGATAGTCATTTTGCTTAGGTGTCGAGATGTAGTCCTTGAAGCGACCGGGAACGACCGGCCAAGTCGTATGCACGATGCCAAGCGCCTGGTAACATTCCTCAGGACGGCTAACGATGATGCGGAAACCAAAAATATCCGATAGCTGCTCAAAACCGACGGATTTGCGCTCCATCTTGCGCCAAATCGAATAGGGCCGCTTGTCCCGTCCATAGACGGCGGCCAGGATCCCACGGTCAGAGAGTTTTACTTCCAATTGATGTTCAATTTCCGAAATCAGGTCGCGGTTACGATCGGCTAATGCCTCTAGCCGTTCGACCACAACGCGATAGGCCTCCGGATAGAGCTCGCGGAAGGCCAAGCCTTCCAGCTCCTCGCGCATCTCATGCATACCCATGCGACCGGCAAGCGGCGCATAGATGTCGAGCGTTTCTTCCGCGGTTCGACGCCGGGATGCCGGCGGCACGAAATCAAGCGTGCGCATGTTGTGCAGCCGGTCAGCAAGCTTGACGAGCAACACGCGGACATCGTCGGCGATCGCCAGCAGTAACTTACGCAGGTTCTCTGCCTGGGCGGTCTGTTTGGAAACAAGGTCGAGCTTTTTGAGCTTGGTGAGCCCTTCAACCAGCAGACCGATATCGTGCCCAAACAATTGATCGATTTCCGCCCGCGTCGTGGGCGTGTCCTCGATGGTGTCGTGGAGCAGCGCCGCAGCGATCGTCGCATCATCAAGCTTGAGGTCGGTCAGGATCGCGGCAACTTCCAGCGGATGCGAAAAATATGGATCACCTGACGCCCGCGTCTGCGAACCATGAGCCTTCATGGCATAAACATAGGCGCGATTGAGCAGCGCCTCGTCCGTTTTCGGGTTGTAACGGCGGATGCGATCCAACAGATCGTACTGCCGCATCATTTGGGTCTTGCCGGCCCTTGCCGTCTGTTCAACGGCGCCAGCTGCTGCTCCATCCTTCCGGGCGAACGGTATTCGCCGCAGTTGGTTTTGTAGCCGGGGCAAATCGGTGAGTGAGCGCGCCATAGCGTCAAGATATCATGGCAAAGCATGATCCGGAAAAGCTTGCACCCGCGAAGGCGGGTGCGGAAACCGGTTTTCCGCCTGTAAGAAGATCGAGGTTAACAGGTTGTCAAAAACAAACGGCCCGACAGCGGTGCCGTCGAGCCGTTTGAAAAGAGCCGAACTGAGGCCCTTATTCGTCTTCGTCGGTTTCAACAGGCTCTGGCTGGGCCTCGGGAGGCGTGAGACCTTCAAGGCCTTTGAGCAGTTCCTCTTCGGTCATGCGATCGACCGATACTTCCGTATCATCCGCATCGACGCTCTCGCCGGAACTGCCGATCAGGGGCACGGTATCGGCTTCGGGCTCATCCACTTCGACATATTTCTGGAGCGAGTGGATCAGGTCTTCCTTGAGATCACCCGGCGACACTGTTTCATCCGCAATCTCGCGCAAGGCAACAACGGGATTCTTATCGTTGTCACGGTCAAGCGTGATCTGCGCGCCGGAGGAAATCATCCGAGCGCGGTGGCTCGCCAGAAGCACGAGGTCAAACCGATTTTCAACTTTATCGATACAATCTTCGACGGTGACACGGGCCATGGGCTCGTCACTCCTGTCACGATTTACTGTTGGAAAAGCTGCTGTTAGGTACCTCTGGCACGTTTAAAGTGCAAGCCCCAAATTTGTCCTTGGCGTTCCTTTAGGCCTCTGTTACCCACGACCCAGGTGCCGTTGGTTACCGGTAAATGTCACTTTGCCGGCATCAGAGGAGCCTTCGCCGAACCTCGCATGAGCGATGTGTTCGACAATTCCAGAGCATGATCCATTGCATCGTATTCCGGCGCCCAATGATCGGAATGCGATGGGATCAAGTTAGTATTGTATAATGAGAGACCCGCATGTCCTCCCAGTCGGAAAAAATCGCTCTATTCATTGATGGAGCCAATCTTTACGCCACAGCGAAAACTCTTGGTTTCGATATCGATTACAAACGCCTGCTTCGGGAATTTGAGTCCCGAGGCAATCTGTTGCGGGCGTACTATTACACCGCCATTATTGAAGATCAGGAATATTCCTCGATCCGCCCATTGATCGACTGGCTCGATTACAATGGTTACACGGTCGTTACCAAGGCTACGAAGGAATTCATCGACCAGACCGGGCGCCGTAAGGTTAAGGGCAATATGGATATCGAGCTTGCGGTTAACGCAATGGAGCTCGCGCCCAATATCGACCACATGGTTTTGTTCTCAGGCGATGGCGACTTTCGGTCGCTGGTCGAGGCCGTACAACGCAAGGGCGTACGGGTCACGGTCGTCTCCACCGTTCAAACCCAGCCGCCGATGGTCGCTGACGAACTCCGCAGGCAAGCCGACATCTTTCTCGATCTCGCGCAACTGCAGCAGAAAGTCGGACGCGATCCGGGCGAACGTCCTCAGCGCGAGCCAAGGCACACGCCGCAATTCCTGCAACGTCCAGCCGCTCCGCAGCGTCCCAACGTTGAGGATGACGACGAATACGGCGAAGATTGATTTGCATCGGCTATGCCGATTCCAAGAGCAGAACCTGAGCGCAATTGTTCGCGCTGCCCCCGGCTGGCGGCGTTTCGAGCGGACTGGCGGAAGCGTCAGCCAAATTGGTTCAATGCGCCGGTGCCCTCGTTCGGCTCGCGAGATGCACGGGTTTTGATCGTCGGTCTCGCCCCCGGCCTTCAGGGAGCAAACCGGACCGGCCGGCCCTTTACGGGGGACTATGCCGGCGACCTGCTCTACGCAACGCTCAAGGAATTCGGCTTTGCGGCGGGTCATTACGATGCGCGACCGGACGACGGCTTTGAGCTCGTCGATTGCCGCATCAGTAATGCGGTCCGGTGCGTTCCGCCGGAGAACAAGCCGATCGGCGCGGAAATTGCGACTTGCCGCGATTATCTCAAAGCAACGATTGCCGAGATGGATAAGCTCCGCGTCATTGTTGCCCTCGGCAAGATCGCTCATGACTCAACCGTTGTCACGCTGGGAGGAAGGCCCTCCTCAGCCGTTTTCGGTCATGGCCGAAAGCATGACTTGAACAATCTCGTGCTATTCGACAGCTATCATTGCTCCCGCTACAACACGAACACCGGACGACTGACAGCTGACATGTTCAGATCGGTGTTTGAAGCGGTGAGAAATTATCTGAAATAAAAACGCGGACGCCATGGCGTCTCAAGGCGTCCTATTGGCGAGACTTCAACCAAGCGACGACATCGGCAGCGCTCCTGTCCGGAGGGAACACCGGATAGAAGACGTGACTAATGATCCCATCATCGATGACGAGTGTCATGCGCTTGAGCAGCGTCATTTCGTCAACCGTGAACGTTGGAAGCGAAAGCGCGCGCTGTAACTCAAATTCAGCGTCAGACAGTATCGAGAACGGCAGATGCAACCGATCGGCAACCTCCCGCTGATATGCAATGTCCTGGGTCGAGAGCCCAAACAATTGTGAAACGCCCAACCGACGCAGTTCTTCAAAATGATCCCGAAATCCGCAGCTTTGCGGTGTACACCCGCGAGCGCCGGGAATTGCATCCCAGCCTGTTGGAAGCGGCTTACCTGGTTGACCTGTTCGCGGATAAATATAAACGACGGTACGGCCAGACAGATGTGCGAGATTTATCTGAGAACCGTCGGTTGCCGCCAGGAACAGATCGGGCGCCCTCATCCCGACCAAATGTTTCGCTGCTCCATCGTCAGCAGGAGCCGGAAGATTGTCCGGCAGATCGAGTGGATTCTGGAGCGGTTGTTGCATTTGAGATGACCTCGATGGCCGCGTCATTCAATCAATGTTGGCCGGCAACGACCGCATTGATGTATTATCCCTTGTCGCGCAGCAGACGCGATCGCTCGCGATTCCAACTACGCTTCTTCTCCGTCTCTCGCTTATCGTGAAGCTTCTTGCCGCGCCCGACAGCAATTTCGATTTTGGCTCGACCACGGTCATTGAAATAGATCTTGAGCGGCACGATAGTCATACCCTCGCGCTCGACCGCACCGATCAGCTTGTTGATCTGGCGCTTGTGCAACAACAGTTTGCGCGGACGCTTTGGTGCGTGATTGAAACGGCTTGCTTGCAGATATTCCGGAATATTGGAGTTGATCAGCCAAATTTCGCCACCGCGTGCATCCGCGTACGACTCGGCAATCGTCGCCTTACCCGCACGCAACGATTTGACTTCGGTGCCGGTCAGCGCGATGCCGGCTTCGAAGGTTTCGCCAATCAGGTAATTAAATCGCGCTTTGCGATTGTCGGCTGCAACCTTGAAAGCACGTTCGGGTTTGGCTGCCATTAATTGATGAGGCCGGCGTGGACCATGGCCTCTCGTACTGCGATGCGTGTCCGGTCTGAAACAGGAACCATCGGCAATCGCACCGTTTCGTGACACTTGCCCAGCAGCGACAAGGCATATTTGGCTGGGGCCGGATTGGTTTCGATGAAGAGCGTCGTGTGCAGCGGCATCAGCTTCGACTGATACATGCGCGCAGCCTCATAATCCCCCCGCAGGCATGCGCTTTGGAATTCGGCGCACAGACGTGGCGCTACATTCGAGGTAACGGAGATACAACCGTGTCCTCCATGCGCCATGAAACCCAATGCCACCCCATCCTCGCCGGTAAGCTGATTGAAGCCGGGTCCCATAGCTTCGCGCTGTTGCGAAACGCGCGCCATATTCGCAGTGGCATCCTTGACCCCAGCGATGTTCTTGAGCTCGAACAATCGCTTCATCGTCTCGACCGACATGTCGATGACCGAACGGCTAGGAATATTGTAGATGATGATGGGAATGCCGATCGCGTCATTGATCGCTTTGTAATGTTGATAAAGGCCCTCTTGCGTCGGCTTGTTGTAATAGGGCGT
>DATAIA010000542.1:0-2098 GCA_036262895.1 Xanthobacteraceae bacterium | reverse complement strand
CTGGGAAGCGAGATCGCGCAATGGCCGATCATCGCTTTCCCCGTTACTCACATAACTATTGGAAGCACTTGACGAACCGTTGCGCGTGTTGCTGGCGAACTCGAATCTGTCCCGGCTATTCGCCTGCAAGCCGCAATGGCGCGCGATGACGACCTTCGTTCGCACGCAGACGCGCTTCTTCGCGCGCGATGTAGTCGCGCGTGGTGGGAACGACGCCTTGCCGTTTCGTCACCTGGATATGGACGACCATCATCCCATACTCACGGAACGCCATCTCGCATGAGGCGAGATAGAACTCCCACATCCTGAAAAAACGCGGGTCGTAAAGCCGCTCCACCTCTTCCCGGCGAGCTAGGAAGCGTCCTCGCCACATCTTGAGTGTATCCGCATAATGCAGGCGCAGGATCTCGATGTCGGTTATGAGCAACCCGCAGCGCTCGATGGCTGGTATGGTTTCCGACAAAGCCGTAATATATGCACCGGGAAATATGTATTTTGCAATCCAAGGATTGGTGATGCCCGGACCTTCCGACCGCGCAATCGAATGCAACAGGAGGATACCGTCTTGTTCGAGTAGGTCCGCACATTTGCGGAAGTAGGTGTCGTAGAAACCTACTCCGACATGTTCAAACATGCCGACGGAAACCAACCGGTCGAATTTTCCCTCGACATCGCGGTAATCGGAAAACTTGAATCGCACCTTGCCGGCTAAGCCGCGTTCGTCGGCACGCGCACGCGAAGACGCAAGCTGCTCGCGCGACAGCGTCACGCCTTCGACTTGGGCGCCGCAGTTTTCTGCAAGATAGAGAGCAAGGCCACCCCAGCCGGACCCAATGTCGAGAACGCGATGCCCCGGTTCGATCAGCAGCTTGGCTGCAATGTGCCGCTTCTTGGCAAGCTGCGCGTCACCGAGCGACTGATCGGGATTCTCGAAATAGGCGCAGCTGTATTGGCGGTCCGCATCGAGGAACAGCGAATAGAGCCGTCCATCAAGATCGTAATGATGCGCCACGTTTTTCCGCGACCGGCCACGCCAGTTAAATTGGGAAAGCCGGCGCGAGAGATAGCGCACCAGCCATTGCGGCTTGAGCCAATGAGGGGCGGGCCGATCATCAGGCCGCATCAGGATAGAAAGCAGATCCGCAATCGAGCCGTGCTCGATCAAGAACGTCCCATCCATGTAAGCTTCCCCGAGCTTGAGCTCGGGGTCGAACATCACGCCTATTTGCGCTGCCATCGTTGCGAAGCGAACCACGACGATAGGTTCGGTGCCGTCGCCAAACGACAGTTTATTCCCCGCGGCGGTGACCACATGAAGGGTCCCATGCCGAACAGCGATGGCAAGCAATGTTTGGAGTAAGCGATCTGCCGATCGCCTCCAAAAGCCGACTTTCGGAGCCCCTTTCTGTCTGTCATCCATGAAAATCGCTGCGAGTTCACAAAATGCCCAATGCGAACGGCGGATCGAATTAAAAAGTTCCACGGATTGGCGGTGACACTGGCAAGCTTGTCGCACCATGATACCGTAGTGGTGGCAGCTGTTGCAGCTGTGACAGCCGGCGAGGCCGTGGTGAGCGGCGCGTCGGTAGTGAATATGTGAATTCAAAACTGGCGCATAAAGTCCGATTATGCGCTAAAGGTCGGTCTGCTGAGCGCGGATACGTGCGATCTGCGGAATTAAGTTTTGCGAATCGTTGGATGGGGAGGGGTCTCTTGTCCGGTTTTGGACGCCATTCATTATGCGTCATTGCCTTTTCAGCCGCCTTCATTGCGGATGCATTCGCTATCGAGAATCTCGATGCGGGAAAGACCGGCGCCAAATTATTCGAGCGTGATTGCTCCTCCTGCCACAAGACTTCGCGAGGTCTCGTGAAGGACGGCAGTTCCAGATCGTTGAATAGCTTCTTGTTGCAGCACTACACCACGGGCCCGGCAAGCGCCGACGAAATCTCGAAGTTTCTGCTTTCAAGTGGGCCGGCCGCGCCGGCAGCTCCGGCGGATTCAAAGCCGGCCAGGCCCAGAATAAGCATCGAGGATTTGTTTTCGCCCCGTTCCGGCACCGGCGAAGTTCACCGCCGGCCGCCAGAGCAATCGGAGA
>DATAIA010000541.1:0-2962 GCA_036262895.1 Xanthobacteraceae bacterium | reverse complement strand
AGCCACGCGCTTAAATACGGCGACGCGATCGCCGCAGGTCAGTTGTTGGCACCGGCAAAAACGCTTGGCGAGATGAGCCGGATCGTCTTCAACGACTACGTCGATGCATCGCTTGCAGCTTTGTTCGTGTTGGTGGTCGTTTCGACAGTGGTCTACGGTCTGATCAATATCTGGCGAGCACTGGGCAATCCGCAGCCGACCGCAATGGAAACCGGGTTCGCTGGAGCAGCCGCGGGAGGTAGCCATGCCTGACCTGCAGAATTTATTCGACCAGTCCGCCAGCGCCATGCGAACCGCCCGTTATTGGAGCACGCGCACGGCGCGTCTTATGATCGGCGTTCCCGATTATGAAACATACGTTGCGCACAGGCGAGCGAAGCATCCAAACCAGCCGATCCTGGCGTATGTGGAGTTCTTTCGCGAACGCCAACAAGCGCGCTATGCGGTCGGGAAAGGTCGCTTTAGAGGCTGCTGCTGAAATCCGAAAGACTCACCGCCATCCGAGGTGCCGTCGAATAGCTGGGCGCGCCTTCCTTGGGCTCTGCTGCGCGCCATAATCTTAGGTGAAGCTTTAGCCAGTGCCATGGACGGCGGCTGCTCCGCACCCAAGCCCTGCACTATCATATGTCCGCAAATGCACTAACGCCACGCTTCCGTCGGCGCCCATGAAAGGCCATCACGATCAAGTCGCAGCGGGATGGCCGACAGTTCGGTTCGCGGGGCGCCCTGCGGCGGTAGCCGCACGCATGAAAAGCCTCAGCGAGATGCCTTGGTGGAGACTTAGGCTCAGATGGTTTGAAGTCGCATCACGGTCGCCGCTGCCATTACCACCGGATCAATACTGGCCTGGGGCATCGAACCATGGGCGCCGCGGCCGAACAGGCGAATCTGCAAGCTGTCAGCTGCCGACGTTATTGCGCCTGACCTCCCGGCAACAGTACCGGACGGCCCAACCATGACGTGTTGGCCGAGGATCACATCAGGCTTTGGGAAGCGTTCAAAAAGCCCGTCGTAAATCATTGTCCTTGCACCTTCAGCCGTCTCTTCTCCGGGCTGAAAGACCGCCATCAGTGTGCCGCGCCATGTCGTTCTTGCCTCGGCTAGCAATTTGGCGGCGCCGACAAGCCATGTGGCGCGCATGTCGTGGCCACACATGTGCGAGACAGGCACAGTATGGCCCTCTCGATTGGTGACCGTCTTCTTGCTGGCATATGGCAGACCGGTCGCCTCTGCCACCGGCAACGCGTCCATATCGGCGCGCAACATTACGGTTGGTCCCTCGCCATTGCGGAGCACTCCCACGACGCCGGTTTTCCCGACACCCGTGGTCACGTCATAGCCCGCGGCACGGATCTGGTCCGCCGCCAAGGCTGCCGTACGCGTCTCCTGCATCGAGAGTTCTGGATGTGAATGCACATCCCTGTAGAGAGCCTCCAGATCAGGAAGCAGGTCATCGAGTTTACCAAATCCCTTGTCCGAAGAAGCAGCCTGAGCCTTTTTCATGGATTAGAATCCTTTGTCCATTGCGGGCGCGACAGATCGCTTCCTGATCCAAGACGGCAGGCATTGTTCTTTGCTGGTGGCTTCGCGCTACATGGCGGCTGATGACAGCGCACGCTGGAGTTGGACGCTAAAGCCAATTTGTCACGCAATAGGCGATAAAGGGCGCAAGGGCGATAGCCAGCTGTTATCGTTGCCGCCGCATCGGTATCCACGAGATCGAGGCTGAGGTACTTCAGGGCCAGAAGAGCACCTTTGTACAATGCTAAGCCAGCCGGTAGTCTGTTGGACGAGCGTTATCCAGTTCCAACTCGTTGCGTTTGACGTGTCCGGCGGATTTTCACAAACGCCCGATCCGTGGCCATGAATCTGGTTAGCATGGCAGCAACGAGCTTCGTTGGATCGGTGATCGCTTGGCCAGTTTCCCGGCTCAGGATTTCTGCATAGGCAATGAGGTCGCGATGTACTGCTGCCGGCAATTCAACCGCGAGCTTGACCGGCTTGTCGTCCACAACGGCCGTAAGTTTCAACTTGGGAAACTTCATTTCTCACCCCTTGTACGGCTCCAGCACCAGATCCCGCGTGACTATTACGCGAACCGGAAATCCCGGCCGGATCGTCAGGGTCGGTTGGATGTTTAGGTTGCGCCGAACCACCTGTTGGCCAGTTTGGTTCAGGGAATCCCCTGCCCCACGGCGAAGTGCCTGGATGATGGCGCTGTTGCTGCTGCTTGCATCCGTGCCGGCTCCGAGCTCCGCTCCTACCCCGAGCAAGGTGGAAAGCAGCGCCGCCTTGGATAGTTCACCCCAGTGCTGATCGACCTCATCTTCAAGGCCAGCATATCCCCCAGAATCGGCACCTTGGAGACGCTCGAGAACTATCGATCGGCCATTCGGCATGATCAACCGTGTCCAGACCAGGAGAACGCGTGACTGTCCATGGGTGACGCGGCTATCGTAAATTCCCATCAGCCGAGAACCCTGCGGCACCAACAAAGTTTGACCTGATAGCGAATCAAACACGGCTTCGGTCACAAACGCCATCACCTGTCCGGGCAGATCGGAACGGATGCCCGTGACGAGGGCAGCAGGAATCACCGAACCAGCTTGTAAAACAGAACGCGAAGCTGGCTTCGTCACACGATCAGGGCTGGTGGTTCGCCGATCGACCAAGCCATTGACGAAGGCAAGCTTGCGATCCTGTCCATTCTGGGCAAATGCCTCATCGGGTGATGGCCCCGTATCCGGGGGCGTCTCCCTGGCAGACCCTGCTGCTGGTGGCAGAATACTTGTTGATGCAAACACCTTGCTAACGCGCGCGGCCTCGCTTTCCTGGCTTATACGCTGTTGTTCGGGATCTACCGCAAGCGGCCCAGTCAGGGTTTGTGCCGCAACGATAGGACGACCGAGGTCGCCCGGCAAGGGCGGTCCAAGCCGCGGCACGTCGCGCGGAATGCCCGCGT